>NZ_AKVH01000106.1:0-212399 GCF_000278565.1 Pseudomonas sp. Ag1 | reverse complement strand
CGGCATTCCGGGCGTTTGCCAAAAGTGACCCGCTGTAAGAGCGGAACCATAAGCCGCCGTTACCTAAATAGCGGATATGTACTCAACCCCAACCCCTAGCGAAACCGCGCGATCACCGCCTCCACCACCGGGTTCGGCCGCTGGGTATTCCAGGCGACGGCCGTGGTCACCACATTGAGCTTCTGGCTCAACGCCCGAAACACCACATTGGCCGGCGCCAGCTTCTTCAACGACGCCGGCACCAACGCAATACCCTGCCCATAGCTGACAAACGCGATCTGCGAAGCCACCGACCGCACTTCATGCAGCACCCGAGGCGAAAACCCGCTGGCACGACAGGTAGCGATCAAATTGTCGAAATACACCGGACTGACGTTGCGCGAAAACATCACCAACGGCTCATTCGCCAGGCTCGACAAACTGATCCGCGTACGACTCGCCAACGGATGATCCACCGGAAGCGCCACCACCAGCCGGTCCTCCGTCAGCGGCAATGACTGCACCGAAGCCCCAAGGTCACCATCCAGCCGGGCAAACGCCAGGTCGATATCCCCGGCCTCCAGCGCCGGCAACGCCTCGACGCTGTCGATTTCCCGCACCGACACCGTGAGCTGCGGGTAATCAAGCTTCAGTTGCTCGATCAACCCCGGCAGCACATCAAACATCGCCGTGGAGATCGCGCCGATGGTCAACATCCCCGACTGCCCCGCCACCGCTTCTTCCACGGCGAGTTCCAGGCGCTCCAGCTGCTCGGCGAACTTGCGCACCGCCGGCAGGATCGCCGCGCCCACCGGAGTCAGCTTGGCCCCCCGTCGGGAGCGGTCGAACAGCTTGACCTTGAGCGCCTGCTCCAGCACCTGGATCTGCTCGCTCAGCGGTGGCTGGGACATGCCGAGGCGCTTGGCCGCACGGCCAAAGTTCTGCTCTTCAGCCACGGCCAGGAACAACCAGAGGTGACGAATCAGGCGAAAGTTGATCATGGTCTTATCCATAGGTTAAGCGTATGCAAGGCTTCTGTACTTCGTAATATACCTATCATAGGCACTGCCTGACACTGGCCGCCTCCGTCACCCGAGGCTTGCCGATGACCCCTGACCGTTTGCTCGACCGCCTGGCCGCACTGGACACCAACACCGTGTCCGACGCCCTCGACTTCCTCGGCCTGCCCGGCGCCACCGTGGGCCTGCGCCCATTGTGGAACTGCCCGAAGATCGTTGGCCGCGCCAGTACCGTACTGCTCGGCCCCAAGTCCGACATCGCCCCGACCGTGCACTTGATCACCCCGGTGATCGAACAGGTCGCGACAGACGACCGGGTGCTGGTGATTGCCGGCGGTATCGAGGGCATTTCCTGCTGGGGCGACATCATCGCCAACGCGGCGTTGCGCAAACACATACGCGGTACGGTGATTGATGGTTTCAGCCGCGATATCGACGGCAGCGAAGCCATCAGCTATCCGGTGTACGGACGCGGCGTGACCATGATCAGTGCGCGCAACCGCGTGGTGCAGCTCGACGCCGGCGTGACCCTCAGCGTTGCTGGCGTAAGCGTCAGCGAGGACGACTACGTGATTGCCGATACCTGCGGCACGGTATTCGTGGCCCAGGCGGTGATCGAAAAGGTCCTGGACCTGGGCGAGCGCATTGCCCGCCGCCAGGACGGCATGGTGCAGGCCGTGCGCAGCGGGCGCTCGGTGGTCGAGGTGATGCACGACGCACAGTTTGAGGCGATCAGCCGATGAGCGCCGATATCCAGCGGCTGAACCCGCGCCTGGCCAGCGCACAACCGTCTGCCACCTATCGCATCATGGACCGCGTCGCCGAACGCCGGGCGCAAGGCGCGCAGATTATCTCGCTGTGCGCCGGCGAACCGGATTTCGACACCCCGGCGCATATCCGCGAAGCCGCGATCCAGGCCATTGAAACCGGGCATACCCGCTACACCCAGGTGGCCGGTGTGCGGGCCCTGCGGGAGGCGGTGGCGGCGAAGTTCCGGCGCGAAAACGGCCTGGACGTGTCCTGGCAGGACACCCTCGTGTGCAACGGCGGCAAGCAGGTGATCTACAACGCCCTGGCAGCCACCCTCAATGAAGGCGACGAGGTGATCGTGCCCGCGCCGTACTGGGTCAGTTACCCGGAGATGGTGCAACTGTGCGGCGGCGAAGCGCGCATCGTCACCTGTGATGCCGACAGCGGTTTCAAGCTGACACCCGAGGCCCTGGCCGCTGCAATGACCCCGCAGACGCGCTGGCTGATCCTCAACTCACCGTCCAACCCCACCGGTGCGGTGTACAGCGAGGGCGAGCTACGGGCGCTGGCCGAAGTGCTGTTGGCCCACCCGCAGGTGCTGGTCCTGGCGGACGACATCTACGAGCACCTGATCTTCGACGGCCAGGTGTTCCATACCCTGGCCCAGGTTGAACCCCGGCTGGCACCGCGTACATTGACCATGAACGGCGTGTCCAAGGCCTATGCCATGACCGGCTGGCGCATCGGTTTCGCCACCGGCCCACGCTGGCTGCTGGAGGCCATGGAAAAACTCCAGGGCCAGCAGACCTCCGGCGCCTGTTCGATCTCGCAACAGGCGGCCCTCGCTGCACTGGAAGGCCCCAGAGATTTCATCCGCGACAGCCGCCGGGTGTTCCAGGCGCGCCGGGACTTGATGGTCCAGTTGCTGAACGACACGCCAGGCCTGACGTGCATCAGCCCCGCCGGCGCGTTCTACGCGTTCGCCTCATGCGCCGTGCTGATCGGGCGCACCTCGGCGGGCGGGCGGCTGCTGCGCAGCGATGAAGACGTGGCCCTGGCGCTGCTGGATGAGGCCAATGTAGCCGTGGTGCATGGCAGCGCCTTTGGCCTGGGGCCATACATCCGTATCGCCTATGCCCTGGATGACAAGTCGTTGCGCCAGGCGTGCGAGGCAATCCGCGGCTTCTGCAGCAGCTTGCTGGCAGAAGAATAAAAGTGATGAGTTCACATAGATAAATATCGCTAATGGTGGCGTGCGCCCCTTCTTAAGATTAAGGCCGAACAGGACAACACTCACAACAACAAGGTCCGCCCCCATGTCTATGCCTGAAGTCATAAAACCCGCTGTGCGCAGCCAATACCGCTGGGTGGTAGCGGCGCTGATTTTCCTGATCTACACCGTGGCCGCCGCCGACCGGGCCAACCTCGGCGTGGCGCTGCCGTTCATTCGCCAGGAATTTGCAATGAGCAACGCCCAGGCCGGTGGCCTGGTCAGCCTGTTCCTGCTGGCTTACGCCCTGGCACAACTGCCGTCGGGCTTTGCCTTCGGGCGCTTTGGCGTCAGCCGGATCCTGCCGGGGGCCATGGTGCTGACCTCCCTGTTGACCGGGCTGGTGGGCACCGCCAGCTCACTGCTGGCGCTGAAACTCTATCGCCTGGGCCTGGGTATCGCCGAAGGCCCGCTGCCCATCAGCATGACCACCACCATCAATAACTGGTTTCCGGCACGGGAAAAAGGCACCGCGTCGGGGATCTTTCTGTCGGCCGTGAAGTTCGGACCGGTGATCGTGCCGCCGCTGTGTGCCGTGATCATTTCGGTATGGGGCTGGCGCGAAATTTTCTACTTCTTTGCGATCCCGGGCATCGTGCTGGCGGTGGTCTGGTACTTCCTGGTCACCGACCATCCGTCCCGCAGCCGCTTCGTCAACCAGGCCGAACTTCAATACATCGTCGAAGACACCGCAATCGCCCAGACCGCCCGTGTGCACAAGACGCCGGCGTGGGTGAAAAAGCTCGACCGGGTGATCCGCACCCGCGATGAAAAGCCCCTGGAAACCAACCGTCAGGTTTTCACCTCATGGAATATCTGGGGGTGCGCCACCAGCTACTGCTTCCAGCTCGGTGTCTCCAGCGTGCTGCTGGCGTGGATTCCCACCTACCTGATGACCGTCAAGCAGTTTTCGATCATGAACATGGGCCTGGTCTCGGCAGCGCCCTGGGTGGGCGCGGTGCTGGGCAACCTGCTGGGAGGTTTCTGCTCGGACCGCCTGATGGGCGGGCGCCGCAAGCCGGGCATGTTGCTGTCGGCGGTCGGCACCTCGCTGATGATGTACCTGCTGATCAACTCACCGGCCGAGCCCCTGCCCTACGGCTTGCTGCTGATGCTGACCGGCGTGGTGCTGAGCCTCGGCTTCTCGTCCTACATGGTCTACCCGATGGGCCTGACCACCAAGAAGACCTTCCCGATCTCCAACGCCATCGTGAACATGATCGGCCAGTTGGGCGCCGCCGCCACGCCCTTCATCACCGGCCTGCTGCTGGACAACTACGGCTGGAACTACGTATTTGCCTGGCTGGCGATCGGCTCGTTCATCAGCTTCATCATTTTGCTGACCATTGCCGAGCCCCGCCCGGCCTCCAGCCACCCGACCTGATTTGTCACCACCACGAGGAGTTATCCATGTCACCCCAAGACCAAGAATTGGTTGCCCTGTTTGCCGGCCTGGACACCCCGGGCGTGTCCGACGCCCTGGACAAACTCGGCCTGCCCGGCCAATGCCTGGGAATCATGCCCCTGGACAACTATCGCCAGGTGGTGGTCGGCCCGGCCTTCACGGTGCGCTACGTCAGCGCCAGCACCCCGCCGGGCACCGTAGGCGACTTTATCGATGACGTGGCCGAAGGCGATGTGGTGGTGATCGACAACGACGGACGCACCGACTGCACGGTGTGGGGCGACATCATGACCCAGTACGCCGGCAGCCAGCGGATCGCCGCGACGGTGATCGATGGCGTGTGCCGCGACGTGAGCAAGGCCCTGGGCGACGGCTACCCGCTGTTCACCAAGGGCCGGTTCATGCGCACGGGCAAGGACCGGGTTGAAGTGGAAGCAGTAAACCAGCCGGTGTCCATCGGCCAGGCCCGGGTGTGCGCCCGGGACATCGTGGTCGCCGACGCCAATGGCGTGGTGATCGTGCCGCGCGAGCGGGCCCATGAAGTGGCAGCCTGTGCACGCTCGATTGAAGCGGTGGAAGCGCGTATCCGGGCGCTGCTCGATGAAGGCAAATCCCTGCGTGAAGCACGGGCGGCGCTGGGTTATCACACCCTGCAACGCAAGGGCTGAAAGGTCCTTCAGTTGGCCGGTCGCAACAGCTGCATCTGCTGGCGGTAGTCATCCGTCACCTGCCGCGCCTGACCGCTGCTGGTGATCACCCTCGGCGTGATCAGCACGATCAACTCGGTGCGATCCCTGGACTTGCTGGTGTTGCCAAACAACCAGCGCAGCCCGGGGATTTTCCCCAGGTACGGCACCGCACTGACGCTCTCGGCGTTGTCCTGCTTGATCAGCCCGCCGAGCAACACGGTCTGGCCGCTTTGCACCGCCACCTGGGTCGACACCGAACGTGTGGAGATGCGCGGGTTGTTGGGCGTGTCACTGCTGTTGGTGGTTTGGTTCTCGGCGTCGCTGACCTGTTGCTGGATGTCCATGTACACCAGGCCGCCCGGGTTGATCCGCGGCACCACGTCGAGGATCACCCCGGTCTGCACGTATTCGACGCTGCTCAAGGTGCTGTCGGCGTTGCCGGTGTTGACCGTGGTCTGGCTGATGGGGATGTTGTCCCCCACCTGGATCTGCGCCGGCTGGTTGTTCATCACCACCAGCGACGGCGCCGACAGCACCTGGGTGCGGCCGTTGGTTTCCAGGGCGTGCAAGGCCACTTGCAGGTTGGAGCTGACGAAGGAATAGAACAGCGAATCCGCGCCCAATCCCGCCCCGCCGCCACCCAGAGCGCCCTGGCTGCCAGGGGTATTGGCTACCGTGGTGCTGGTGGAGTTGCCCGCCAGGCGGCCCAGGTACCATTGCACCCCTAGGTCCAGTTCGCCGGTGAGTTTGACTTCGAGGATGCGCGTCTCGATCTGCACTTGCAGCGGCGGGTTGTCGAGGCGTTTGATCGCCGATTCGATCTCCTTCCACTGCACCGGTCGGGTGCGTACCAACAACTGGTTACTGCTTTTTTGAGCGGTGATCCGGGTGCCGGCGTCGAGGCTTTTGGGGGCGGGGCCTGGCTCGGCGTTTTCAGTGTCTTCAGTGGCGGCCGGCGCTTGGTCTTCATCGTCGCCGACGGGCGGGCTATTGCTGCTGTTGTTCAAGCCACCCGAGGTGCCGCCGCTGGTGTTGAGTGACGACAAGGTCGCCGTGCGCAGCCCCGGCGCCACCTTGGCCGGCGCATCGTCCTTGATCGCGCCGGTGCCGTAGATCTGCCGCAGGTATTTGGCGAGGTCCGTGGCCTTCATGTTGCGCACGTCGTAGACGTACATCTGCGGCTCGTTGCCGCCGCCTTCATCGATGGTGTGAATCCAGTCGCCAACTTCACTGAGGTACTGCGGCTGGGACGAGATCGCCACCACCGAATTGGTCCGCTCGATGGGCAGGAAGCGCACCATGCCCGCCAGGGGCATGCCGCTGTCGGGGCCAAACATTTTTTGCAGCTCGGGCATCAACTCGGCCACCGAGGCCCGTTGCAAACCGAACACCCCCACCGACATCCCCTTGAGCCAATCGACGTCGAAGGTGTCGATGGTGTCCTGATAGTTGGCCAACTCATCCGGCGTACCGGCCAGGCTCAGCACATTGCGCGCCGGGTCCACCAGCAGGAACGCGTTTTCCCGGGCAAACGGCTTGAGCAGTTTCTGCATTTCCGTGGCCGAGATATAGCGCAACGGAAACAGCCGCGCCGAGAGCCCGCTGGAGGGTTGCGACACGCTCATTTCCGGCACCAGCTTGCCCGCCACCGCCTGGTTGGCGGGCAGAATCACGTAGCGCTGGCCCTGGCGGATCATCGCGTTATCGGTCCAGGACAACAGGGTTTCGAGGATCGACAGCGCCTGTTTCTTGTTCACCGGCTTTGAGGTGGAGAAGCTTACGTTGCCTTTCACACCCTGGGCGATGCTGTAGTTCTCGTGCAGCAGGTCGCCCATGACGCTGTTGATCACCGCCTCAATCGGCTGGTCGGCGAAGTTGAACACGATGTCGCCGCTGGCTTCATCCTTGACCGCCGGCGCAGGTGCGGGCTGGCGCACGAACTGCTGGTTACCGCGAATCAACTGGCGCTGGGGCGGCGTAGGCGCCTGGGGTTGGCGGCTGTCGGCCGCAGGCGACTCGCTGGCCGGGTCCACGGGCGGCCGTTGCGAACCGGTGCCCTGCATCGCCTCGTGAAGCAAGGCATCGTCCGGGTCGAGGTGATCGGGGAATGACCCACAGCCGCCCAAGGCGACGGCGGTGGCCAGGCAAAACACGCTGGTGCGCAAGGCGCTAGGGGAAGTATCGATCAAGGGGCGGGCTCGTGAGGAAGGGAAATCGGTGGTGTGGTGGACGGCGGCGGCAAACGCGGAACGCTGAGGCTCAGGGTTTGCGTGCGGCCATCCAGCACAAAACGGGCGTGCAGCGGTGTCAGGTGTTCCAGGCGCCAGCCGTTGGGCAGAGTCTGGCCTTGGTGGACCTTGAGCGGCGGGCCCTCGTCACGCTTGAGCAGCGCGACGCGCAGGTCGCCGTCGAGCAGCACGCCGGTCAGCTTCAGGCTCGACAGGCTGGAAATCTCGGCCTGACCCACGGCGGCATCGGGGCTGCGGTCGGGGCTGAACAGCGGCGCCTGCCAGGTGCCGGCGAGGCTTTCCAGGGTCGCACTCGGGGCCACGTGAACCTTCGCCGAAGCATTGGCGCGCACGGCGGAGGCAGGCTCATCCAGCCACTGCGGCGCATCGCCGATGCTGCTCAAGATGCCCACCATCAGCAGGCCCAGCAGCCCGGCCACACCGAGCAACACCCACTCGAGGGGGCGCAATGAATTGATCATCGGCGGGCCTGCGTGGCGGCTGCCGGTTGCAGATAACCGCGCACCAACAGGTGCACCACCAGCTTTCCGGCACCGCCGCTGGCGGGGGCATTCGGCCCGCGACGGACGCTCATTTCATCCACGAACAGGAACGGTCGCTGGTACTCCAGCTCATGCAGGATCGCGGTCAGGGGTTCGATGGCGCAGTTGAGGGTCAGGCTGACTTTGACCTGGCGATAGGGCTCGGTGTCGTCCTGCTCCGGGGTGATGGGCATGCGCTGGGTCAGGCTGCAGCCGCCGCCAAGGCCGGCGCGGCTGTTGATCAGGTCGGCGATGCGCTGCATCAGGTCCGCCGCCACGGCGCTGGGGTCATCCCCCGGCAACAGGCTGGTGCTGCTGGCCGGGTCCTGGCGGGCTTGCTCCAATTGCTCACGCAAGGCGGTGCCCTGGTGCAGCAGGCCCGCATAGCGTTGCTGTTGTTCGCGCAGCTGTTCGGCCTGCTCGCCCATGGCACGCAATGGCCCGGCGAACCAGCTGTCGATCAGCAGCCAGTAACCGCCGCCCAGCACCAGCGCCAGGACCAGCAAGGCGGCGCCGCGACGCTCACGGGGTGTCAGTGGTCGGCGCATCGGCGGCCTCCTGGTGCAAGTGGGCGCGCAGGGAAAACTGATCCTTGCCGGTTTGCGCATCGGGTTGGATCACTCCTTCGAACTGGGGGTTTTCCAGGCTGTGGCACGCCTTGATCCGAGTGATCAGGGCACTCGCCTTGGCGCTTTGCCCGGAGAAGGACACGTCGGCGCCGTTGTTGACGTCCAACTGGTCGATCCAGGTGTCGGCGGGCAGGCAGGCGGTCAGCTCGTTGAGCAACGCCGCCAACGGCGGTTGTGCCGACTTGCGGCGGATCAGGTACTGCGCGGCGCCACGGGTGTTAAGCAGTTGCTGGCGCAGGCTCTGGACCTCGGCGACCTGGGCTTTCTGTTGTTGCACCTGCGCCTGCATGACGTCGAGCACCCGCTGGCGGTCGTTGAGCCACAGCAGCATCGCGGCAATCAGCAAGGCGCCGCACAGCCAGGGCAGGCTGCGTTGCAAGCCCTTCCCGGCCGGCCGCTGGCGTGGGCGCAACGGCGCCGGCAGCAGGTCGATGCCCATTGGCCCGTCAACATCCACCGCATGGGGCTGCAAGCCGAGGGCAGCGCAGTCCAACAGGATTTGATCCAGGCGCTCCCGCAGGATGGCCACCAGGGTCACCTGCACATGCGTGGCGGTGCGCCGTTCCTGACGGGCCACGAAGTACAACTGTTCAGCCTCGAACGGGGTAAAGCGGTCCAGCTCATAACCCACCACGGTCGACAGGTTGCGCGCGGCCGCCAGGGGCAGTTGCAGGGTTTGCAGCAACACCGCCGAGGGCGCGAGCACCAGCACCTGGCGCACCTCGTCGGCAGGTTTTGCCACCGGCCCGGTCAACGGCCAGTGGTAGCGGTGCTCGGGGATGTCACGGACCGACAGCCACGCCGGCAGGCAGCCACGCAGCTCCTTGAGCCACAGGCGCCAGCCCACTTGCAGCAAGCTGCCGCGCCAGCGCCGGGTGAGCGGTTCGGCCAGCTGTTGAAGGCGCGCCACTGGCGCCGAAAGGTATGGATTCATTCTTGCCAACGCAGCACCCGATAAGGTTGTGCGCTTCCCTCCGATGGGCTCAATAAAACCGTGGTTCGTAACCGGGCGTGGTAACCGCCGGGGCGTTGTGCGCGGCTGTCGATCACCAGCACGTCACCGGGGTCGGCCCCTACCGCGCTCTGCCGGGGCAGGTTCAGCGCCTGGCGCATCAAGGGGCTGGCGAAGGCGGGATCGGGCCGGTCCAGGCCACTCCACAAACTGATTTCCGGGGCCAGCCGGCTGTACAGCGCCTGGGTCATGCCGGGCAATTGCCGCACGTCCTCCACCACGCGGAACGGCGCCAGGCCTGCGTTGCGCCGCATTTCCAGGTCCCCGGCGAGCCGGCTGGCCTGGGCCTGGGTGGCACCGCAGGCCAGGGCCAGGCGGGCAAAGTCAGCGGCCTCGGCGCTGTTCAAATACAGCTTGCCGCGCTCGCTGTGCAGGCTCACGTGAAGCTGTGCGTCATCAAATACCAGGGGCATTTCGCGGCCATCGGCGATCCATTGCTTGCGTTGCAGCGGGTCGGCCAGGGCCTGCATGGCCAACGCCACGCCCGCCTCCGCCGCCAGCAGCGCCTGGGTATGCTGGCGATGCCACAGGGCCTGGCGGCTTTCCAGTTGTACCCAACCGGCCAGGCCGCCCAGCAGCAAGCTGAGCAACGCCAGTACCCACAGCACCAGCAGCAATGCAACGCCGCGCTGACGCTTCATTCGCCTGATGCTCCGCTGGAGAGGTTCAGGCGCAAGGCAACCACTTGGGTGACCCACGGCACCGGTCCGTTGACTTGTGCTGCAATGCGTACCGCATAAGGCAGGCGTTTGCTCCACGGCCAGTCACTGATCCAACCGGTGGCCTGGCCCTTGGGCGACAGGCCGCGATAGCTGAATTGCAGATCCTCGACGTTCTTCAGCAACACCTGCGGTTCGCTGCGGATGGCCGGCACGCTCACTTGGGCATTGGACTCAAACCGTGCGAACGCCACCTGCAACTCGCGCTCGGTCAACTGCAAGGTGAAACGCTGGATACCGCCGCCGAGCACGCCCGGCAAGGTCGCGACGTATTGCAGGCGCTGGGGGGCGCCGACAAAAAAGCCGTTGGTCTGGCTGTCGTCCTCGGTCACGTCCAGGGGCAGCGCCTCGCTGATGGACGTGCGCAGGAACTGTTGCGCGGCACGACTTTCATCCAGGCTGACGGTGTAGCGCTGCGCCTTGAGTACTGCACGGTTGGCTCCCAGGAGCGCGCCGCCCACCAGGGCCAACAACACGCCCAGCAGGCTGAGCACGATCATGACTTCGAGCAACGTGAAGCCCCGCTGCTGCTTCACTGGAGGCTCCCGTCGCGGCTGGCGCGCAGTTTCAAGGTACTGAAATTTGCGCGGCGCGGACCTTCGCTGACGCTGAGATCGAGGCGAAACAAATGTGGCTGACCGATGCGGGTGGGCTGCTGGGCGACGCGCAGTTGCCAGGCAATGCCGTCCAGCTCGCCCTCGCGCACGCCACTGGCCAGGGGCCCCGACGCCTCCTGATCCATCACGCTCAAGGCGGTATGGGTCAGGCGGTCGCTATGGGCCACCTGCAACAACGAGCGCGCGCTTTGGCCGAACGCGACCAGCAACACCGTGCTGCAGATCGCCATGAGGGTCAGCGCTGCGAGCATTTCCAGCAAGGTGAAACCCGACTGACGCTTCATGGCAATGCCCTGGACTGCACGCTGCCGGTCAGCCAGCCGACGTCGATGCGCCAGCGTCGCGTGCCATTGGCCAATAACAGGTTGCCGCCGGTAGAGCTGCCGTCGGGGTAAAACTCCACCGCAGCGCCTGCGTGTTCGGCGGTGTGCAGGGTCACTTGCAGATCGGCCGGCCAGTGCTTGATGGGTTGCCCCGGCGCCTGAAAGCTCAGCCGGGCCAAGTCGAAGACGGTCTTGGCCGACCTGCCGCTGACAATCGCCCGTGCCCGTGTGCTGCGCAGGGCATCCACCATCTGCCCGACCACCTGGCGCTCTTTCGCTACCCGCAGGCCTTGTTGCAGGCCAAATCCC
This sequence comes from Pseudomonas sp. Ag1, assembly GCF_000278565.1. NCBI lineage: Bacteria > Pseudomonadati > Pseudomonadota > Gammaproteobacteria > Pseudomonadales > Pseudomonadaceae > Pseudomonas > Pseudomonas sp. Ag1. The sequence continues at coordinate 200,908 of NZ_AKVH01000106.1, read as the reverse complement.
ACCAACCCGGCCGCGATGCTGATCAACACGATCACCACCAGCATCTCCAGCAGGGTAAAGCCGCGTTGGAGGGCCGGCATTATTCCCAGTTGCCCAGGTCGGCGCTGTAGCCTTCGCCGCCGGGCTGGCCGTCCTGACCGTAGAAGATCAGGTCGAAGGCGCCATGTTCACCGGGGAAGCGATAGCCGAAGGCATGGCCGAACGGGTCCTTGAGGTCTGAGGGCTTGGCGTACGGTCCGGCCCAGCCGGCGGTGTTGCCGGGCTTGTCGACCAATTGCTGGAGGGTCTTGGGTGGCGAGCCGACGTCCAGGCCGTAGCTCTCGATCTTCATGCTCAGGCTGGCCAGTTGCGCCTTGCCCGCGCCGTATTTGCCCTTGTCGACGTTGCCGCCCACCTGGCGCACCACGATGGTCGCGACGATGCCCAGCAACACAATCACCGCGAGCATTTCCAGCAAGGTGAAACCGCCTTGGCGGCGGGCGGGTTTGAAACGGGTATGGCGCATCGGCTTGCTTCCTTGGGTCTTCATATATTGCTGGTCAGGCTCATCAGCGGCAGCATGATCGCGAGCATGATCACCGCCACCAGCACCGCCATGACCACCGTCAGGGACGGCACCAGGGCGGCGAGCAGGCGGTCGATGCCGCGCTTGGCTTCGACGTCGAACACGTCGGCGACCTTGAGCAGCATGCTGTCCAGTTCACCGGCCTGTTCGCCGACTTCAATCATTTGCAGGGCCAGGTCCGGCAGCAGCGGTTGGCTGCCAAATGCACTGGCCAGGGTGCCGCCGCCTTTCACCGACTCGGCGGCCTGGGCCACTTGTGCCTGCAAGGCACGGTTGGTGCAGACCTGGCGGGCGATCACCAGCGCTTGCAGCAGCGCCACGCCGTTGCTCAGCAAGGTGCCGAGGGTGCGTGCCAGGCGTGCGGCTTCGACCCGCTGCAACAGCGGGCCGATAACGCGGATACCCAGCACGCGCCGGTCGTACTGCTCGCGGTGTCGTGGGTTGCGCAGGCGTGCCGCCAGGGCCCAGACCGTCACGATCAACCCGGCAAAAACCGCCAGGCCATAGGCGTCGAGGAACTGGCCAAGGCCCAGGATCACTTCGGTGATCAACGGAATCGGCACGCCCAGATCCTTGAAGATCGGCACAAACTGCGGCACCACGTAAGCCAGCAACAGCGCCAGGGAACCGAGCACGCCCACCACCAGGAAGGCGGGATAGATCAACGCGTTGATCACCTCGCCTCTTAATAACTGGCTGCGTTCCAGGTAGTCGCTGAGTTGGCGCAGGGTGTTCTCCAGCGCACCGCCCGCCTCACCGGCACGGACCATGCTCAGGTACAGCGGCGAAAACTGGCTGCCCTCCTCTTCCAGCGCTGCCGACAATGGCTTGCCGGCCTTGACGTGCTCGCGGATACGTTCGATCAGCGCTCGGGTCTGCGGCTGGCCGGGCTGCTTGAGCAGGATGCCCAGCGAGCGTTCCAACGGTTGGCCCGCGCCCAGCAGGGTGGCCAGTTGCTGGGTAAAACTGACCAGCGCCGCGCCATTCAACTGGCCGCGCCCGAAGGTATTGCGCAGCCCTTGGGCACCGGCGGCATCGATGTGCAACAGCAGCAGGCCACGTTTGTGCAGCGCAGCGACGGCGGCGGCCTGGTCCTTCGCTTCGAGGGTGCCGTTCTGCGCGACGCCCTGGCTGTCCAGGGCACGGTATTTGAACAGGCTCACGCGCCCTCTCCACGGGTGACGCGCAACACTTCTTCAAGGGATGTGACACCGGCCACCGCCTGGCGCAGGCCTTCTTCATGCAGGGTGCGCAAGCCACCACGGCGGGCGGCCTGTTCGAGGGTCGCGGCGTCGGCCTGGCGCATCAACAAGCTGCGCAGTTCGTCATTCATCACCAGCAATTCGGTGATTGCACTGCGGCCGTGGTAACCGCCGCCGGCGGCGTTGGCGCGAGGCCGGTAAAGCAGGATCGGGCGCTGTTCGGTGAAGCGGTCGAGGCCGTGTTCCTCGATCAACTCCGGCGGCGCTTCGAACGCCTCACGGGTCGCCGGGTCGAGGCGGCGCACCAGGCGCTGCGCGAGGATGCCATTGACGGTCGAGGCGATCAGGTAGCTCTCCACACCCATGTCCAGCAGGCGCGTGATACTCGCTGCGGCACTGTTGGTGTGCAGGGTCGAGAGCACCAGGTGGCCGGTCAGGGAGGACTGGATGGCGATGCGGCAGGTTTCGAGGTCGCGGATTTCACCGATCATGATCACGTCCGGGTCCTGGCGCACGATGGAGCGCAGCGCGCCGGCGAAGTCCAGCCCAATGGCCGGCTTGACCTGGATCTGGTTGATGCCTTCCAGCTGGTATTCCACCGGATCTTCGACGGTGATGATCTTGCGCTCGGCGGTATTGAGCCGCGACAACGCGGTATAGAGCGTGGTGGTTTTACCCGAGCCGGTGGGCCCGGTGACCAGCAGGATGCCGTGGGGTCGCTCGAGCACTTCAAGGAAGGTTTCCAGGCGCTGGCCGTCAAAGCCCAGGCTCTGGAAATCGAACTGCACGGTCTGGCGGTCCAGCAGGCGCATCACCACCGACTCGCCAAAACTGGTGGGCACCGTGGATACCCGCAGGTCCAGTTCCTTGCCCTGGATGCGCAACATGATCCGGCCGTCCTGCGGCAGGCGGCGCTCGGCGATGTCGAGGCGCGCCATGATCTTGACCCGGGAAATCACCGCCGCCGAGGAACTCGCCGGCGGCGCTTCCGCTTCATGCAGCACACCGTCGATGCGGTAGCGCACCTTGAGCTGGTTTTCGAAGGGTTCGATATGGATGTCCGAGGCGCGGTGCTCCACGGCCCGTTGCAGGATCAGGTTGACCAGGCGAATCACCGGGGCTTCGGAGGCCATGTCCTTGAGGTGTTCGATGTCCTCCAGGGCGCCGCCTTGTTCGTCGAGGTTTTCGATCAGGGTGCCCATGGCGGAACGGCCCTGGCCGTAGTAACGCTCGATCAGGGTTTCGACTTCGTTGCGCGGCCCGACCGCCAGCCACACCGGCACGCCGCACGCGTACGCCAGGGCCTGGAACGGATACAGCAGCGCCGGGTTGGCCGCCAACACCCGCACACCACCGTGGCTCCAGCCCACCGGCACCACCTGGTAATGGCGCATGAAGCGTTCGGTCAGCGCCGGCAGCGGGTCGAGCACGGGCGGTGCGGCGTCCGCCAGCAGCAACGGCGCGCCGAGCAAATCGGCCCAGGCCCGCGCCAGTTCCACTTCGGAAACCAGCCCCAGGCGCGTCAGCAGGCCGAGCAGTTCGGGGTCGTCGGATTCCTGGGATAACCGTCGAGCACGTTCCAGGTCGACGGTTTTCAGACCGGCTTTTCGCATCAGCCACGCGCACACTTGTTCGGCATCCGGAATCTGCATTCGGCATGCATCGATGGGCATTGACGGTATCGGCTGGGGCATCTGCACAAGTCTGAGGGGCTATTTAAAAACCTGTTCCGTGGCACGCGCCGGAACAAGGGCATCCACACTTAGTTGGAGGTTTTTAGCGCAAGCGCTGTCATGACAAGGTACGGACCCTACACCAAAACATTTTGTATTACAGCCCACTTAAGTTATGGCCTTTTAGAACTACCAACAGGCGCCATTAGTTAGCCATGACCGTACACATGATGTTTAAAGCATCGACTGACATGTTTAAACTTAGTTCATCAGCGCAAGAAAATATCGCCAGCCTCACGCAAGATCTGGGTCTATCCCGGCACCTAATGGCAATCAATGATCAGTTCAATAGGCCACCTTGCAATATCACATGGACACTACTCAAAAGAACAACCCACCAAGTCATTGCACTTTTTAAATCGCGAAACCCACCGCACTAATTGCAATTAGCCATCGCTAAAACTTGTCACCGAAGAAGAACTACCCACTGATAAAAAAGAGACGAGCGCACGCAATCAAACGCATGTTTCAGCGCCTGACCTTGAATAATCCGTTATCAGAAAATACCAAGAGTCAACGCAACATGGCCATGAGCCGCAACTGGACTCAGGCGCTCTCGCGCTCGATCAAGCGGCACTCCAGCAGGTTCAAGCGCTGCACCTCATCCTCAACCGGCAACACGCCCAGGCTTTCCAGTACCCGCGTCGCCGCCAGCACACCGATCTCCAGGGCGGGCGGCTTGATGGTGCTGAGACTGGGCAAGAGCATTTCGGCAAACGGGTAATCACCAAAGCCGAGCACGGCGCAATCCTTGGGGATCTCCAGACCTGCCCGTTGCCCGGCCAGCAGGCCACCGGCGGCCAGGTTGTCATTGGCGAAGATGATTGCGTCCGGTGGAATGGCGGCACTCATCAATGCCTGCATCGCTTGCTTGCCCGCCTCAAACGGTGCGCGATCGGCGTCCGGGGCAAACACCCACGGCTGCATGCCCAGCTCAATCAGGGTCGCGCTGTAGCCATCCCGGCGTTCCAGTGCACTGAAGTCCCCCGGCGCGCTGTTCTGTACGAACGCGATGCGCCGATAACCCTTGCCATGCAGGTAGCGCGCAGCCGTCACGCCCACCTCGTAATGCGAGAAGCCAATCTGCAACGGCTCCCGCTCGGGTTGGTAATCCCAGGTTTCAACCACCGGGATATCCGCCTCGGCGATCATCTTCTCGGTGCCCGCGCTATGGAAGCGGCTGGTGAGCACCAATGCCGCCGGGGACCAGCCGAGAAACGCGCGCACTGCATTTTCTTCCTGCTCGGCGCTGAAGTAACTGGACGCCAGCAGCAATTGGTAGCCGTGGCGGCTGAGGGTATCGCTGAAGCCCTGGATGGTATTGGCGAAGATCGGCCCGGAGATGTTTGGAATCACCATCGCGACGATCCTGCCCCGCGCCGACGCCAGCCCACCCGCCACCAGGTTCGGCACGTAGCCCAATTCGGCAACCACCGCCGCGATGCGTTCGCGGCGTTCGGGCGAGACCTGCTCCGGCTGGTTGAAATAGCGCGACACGGTAATCGCTGACACACCGGCCTGGCGCGCCACGGTATTCAAGGTGACGCGGCCGGCACCACGGCGTTTCCGGGGTTTGTCTTCGCTCAAGGGACGATCCTGTTAAAAACCTAAAAGAATATAAAACTAATTTTTTAGTATTTGACGCTCTATATCGCACCTACCAATAATGCCGATGTTAGCGCTACCAAAGCGTTTTGTCTGCTACTCGCTCGAGCGAATGCCCAAGACGGATTCAACGGCGCTGTCGTCGCAGAACGGCAGCGGTTCAGGGCATTTTTCGAGCGGTCAGAGCATGCACACACATTCGGGGCAACCTCAAAAACTTTCGCAATCCATACGCGCCGCCACCGGGCGCCGCGCCCACCTGGGTTGGCTACTGGCGGGGCTCGCCGCCCTGCCCGTTCCCGCTGCATTCGCCGCCGACGACCAGGAACCCACCCTCAAGCCGGTCACGGTCACCGCCACCCGCCGCGAAGAGTCGCTGCAAAAAGTCCCGGTGGCGGTTTCGGTACTCGATGGCGAACAACTGGAGCGTGACAATCGCAACGGCGTGGCGAGCATCGTCCAGCAGGTACCCTCGCTGAATTTCCGTACCGGCGCGTCGAACAAGGACACCTCGTTGTTCGTACGCGGAGTGGGCACGATATCCACCTCGCCCGGGGTTGAACCCACGGTGGCGACGGTGATTGACGGCGTGGTGTACGCCCGCCCCGGCCAGGCTACCCTGGACCTGCTCGACCTGGATCGTGTCGAAGTGCTGCGCGGGCCCCAGGGCACACTGTTCGGCAAGAACGCCTCGGCCGGCGTGCTGAATATCACCAGCAAGGCGCCGACGGCCGAGACCCACGGCTATATCGACCAGTCCTACTTCAGCGGCAATGAAAGCCGCACCCGCTTCGGCCTGGGCGGCAGCCTGATTCCCGGCACGCTGAAGGGCTCCATCAGCGGGCTGTTCGGCAGCTACGACGGTAACGTCGACAACAAGCACAACGGCCAGGAAGTGAACGGCTACAACCATCAGGGCGTGCGCGGCAAACTGGAGTTCACCCCCAACGAGGACGTGAAACTGACCCTGATTGCCGACTACATGCAGTCCCACGACGATGCGCCAAATGGCGTGGTGAGCAAATCCCTGACCCCGGCGTTCGCCAACGCGCTGAACCCGGTGCGCGGGACCAGCGACAACCGCGACATCAACACCGACACCCGCAGCCACGTGGAGGACACCAACAAAGGCCTGTCTGCCCAACTGGACTGGAACCTCGGCGACTACACCCTGACCTCGATCACTGCCTGGCGCGGCTGGGACAACACCCAGTACCAGGACGGCGACCGCCTGGGCACCGTGACCGCCGCTTTCCCCGGCACCGCCGACAAAGGCCAACTGGCGTTCGACCAATACTCCCAGGAGCTGCGCCTGGCCTCGCCCAAAGGCGAATTCCTCGAATACGTCGGCGGCCTGTTCTACATGCACGGCAAGGATCAGGAAACCTACCAGCGCACCCTGACCACCACCACACGCACCGACCGCGGCATCGCCGACTACGGCACCACCAGCGACAGCTACGCGGTGTTCGGCGAGACCACGCTGAATTTCACCTCGGCCTTTCGTGGCATCGCCGGCCTGCGCTACACCCACGACGACCTGGAATACGATCACCGCCGTGTCTCCACCTCGGCCACCACTGTCAGCGGCATTCAACCGGCCACCAGCAGTTCCGGCTCGGTGGACGAAGACGGCTGGTCCGGCCGGCTGGGGGTGCAATACGACCTGAGCGACACCGTCACCAGCTACCTGACCTACTCGCGCGGCTACAAGGGCCCGGCCTACAACGTGTTCTTCAACATGCAGCCGCGGGACACCGACGCGCTGAAACCGGAAACCTCCAACACCTGGGAAGTCGGGATCAAGGCCACCAGCTGGAACAATCGCCTGACCACCAACCTGGCGATCTTCCACAGCGACTACGACAACTACCAGGCGAACTTCTTCGACACCGTCGCCGGGCAAGTGGTGACGCGCTTGATCAACGCCGGCAGCGTCAGCACCGAAGGCGTCGAACTCGACTACGCGTTGCAGGCCACCCAACAACTGAAGCTCTCCGGCGCGCTGGCCTACACCCGGGCCCGCATCGATGAGTTCGCCTGCCCGCCTGGCGCGGCGGCGTCCTGCAACGTCAACGGCAAGCCGCTGCCCTTCAGCCCGGACTGGAAAAGCTACGTGCGCGCCGACTACAGCATCCCGCTGGATAACGGCCTGGATATCGAACTGGGTACCGACTACAGCTGGCAGAGCGAAGTGCAGTACGACATCAGCCAGAACGTCGACACCAAGCAAGGCGCCTACGGCATCTGGAACGCCAGCGTCGCCCTGGCCGACTACAGCAACGGCTGGCGCGTGGCCCTGCTGGCGAAGAACCTCACCGACAAGTCCTATTCACCGCTGCTGGCCAGTGGCGGCAGCTACATCTACCGCGCCGTACCCCGTGACGATGAACGTTACTTCGGCGTGCAACTGCGCAAGGATTTTTGAGCATGCCCCGTGAACTGAAACTCGGCGCTTTCCTGATGGCCACCGGGCACCACGTCGCCGCCTGGCGTCACCCCGATGTACCGGCCAATGCCGGGCTGGATTTCGCCCACTACAAACGCCTGGCGCAATTTGCCGAAGCGGCGAAATTCGACGCGCTGTTCGTGGCCGACAGCATTGCCGCCGCCACCGGCGAAATTGCCAGCCGCATGGCGCGCTCGGATCACTTCGAGCCACTGACGCTGCTGTCGGCATTGAGCGTGGTGACCGAACACATCGGCCTGATCGCCACGGCCACCACCAGCTACAACGAGCCGTACCATGTGGCGCGCAAGTTCGCCTCACTGGATCATCTGTCCGGCGGGCGCGCCGGCTGGAACCTGGTGACCTCGGACAACGCCGCCGAAGCACAGAATTTTGGCCGCGACGAGCACCTCGGCCACGGCGAACGCTACAGCCGTGCCCGGGAATTTCACCAGGTGGTGACGGGGCTGTGGGACAGCTGGGAAGACGATGCCTTTGTGCGCGACAAGGCGAGTGGCAGCTACTACGACCCGGCGAAACTGCATGTACTCGGGCATGTCGGCGAACACTTTCGTGTGAAGGGCCCGCTGAACGTGGCGCGCTCGCCCCAGGGTCAGCCGGTGATTGTCCAGGCGGGTTCGTCCGAGGCAGGCCGCGAATTGGCGGCACAAACTGCCGAAGTGGTGTTCACCGCCCAGACATCATTGGCCAATGCCCAGGCGTTCTATGCCGACCTCAAGGGGCGCCTGGCTCGATATGGGCGGGAACCGGATGCGCTGAAGATCATGCCGGGGGTGTTTGTGGTGGTCGGGCAGACAGAAACTGAAGCCCGGGACAAATTCGAGGCCTTCCAGCAGTTGGTCGAACCGCAGGTTGGCGTCGCGTTACTGGGGCGCATGCTGGGTAACTTCGACTTGTCCGGCTACCCGCTGGACGGCCCGCTGCCGGACCTGCCATTGACCGACAGCGGCCAGCGCAGCCGCCAGCAACTGCTGACCGAACTGGCGGGTCGCGAACAGCTGAGCCTGGCGCAACTGGGCCGACGCATCGCCGGTGGACGCGGGCACTACAGCCTGATCGGCACACCCGCGCAGATCGCCGATGAACTGCAGCACTGGTTCGAGAATGGCGCCGCCGATGGCTTCAATGTGCTGGTGCCGCACCTGCCGGGCGGGCTGGAAGATTTCGCCCAAGGGGTGGTGCCGGAACTGCAACGGCGTGGCCTGTTCCGCACCGAATACGCCGGCACCACCCTGCGTGAAAACCTTGGATTGGCGCGACCGGCCAATCGCTTTGCGGAGCAACCGGCATGAGAATTCCTGCACTGTTGTTTGCGCTGTTTGCCCTGACTCAAACTGCAATGGCCGCCGAGCCGGCCACCCTGAGGATCGGCTACCAGAAAGGCTCGATCGCCCTGGTACTCGCCAAGGAACATGGCCTGCTGGAAAAACGCTTCGACCAGACGAAGGTGCAATGGATCGAATTCCCCGCTGGCCCGCAGATGCTCGAAGCCTTGAACGTGGGCGCGCTGGACGTGGCGTCCACCGGTGATATCCCGCCATTGTTCGCCCAGGCGGCGGGCGCCGACCTGGTCTACATCGGCGCTGAACCGCCCAAGCCGACGGCAGAAACCATCCTGGTGCAGGCCGACAGCCCACTGCACGGCATCGCCGACCTCAAGGGCAAGAAAGTCGCCTTCCAGAAAGGCTCCAGCTCCCACAACCTGATCCTGCGGGCCTTGAACAAAGCCGGCCTGAGCTACAAGGATATCCAGCCGGTTTACCTGCCACCGGCCGATGCCCGCGCCGCCTTCGAGCAAGGCAGTGTCGACGCCTGGGCAATCTGGGAGCCCTACTCGTCACTGGCCCTGAGCCAAAGCCCGAGCCGCGTCCTGGCCAACGGCGAAGGCTTGAACCTGTCTGGGCCGATCTATACCGCGCGCCGTGCATACGCCGAGGCCAATGGTCCGTTCATCCACGCCCTGCTCGATGAACTGAGCGCCGCCGAAGCCCTGACCCGCAGCCAGCGCGAAGACAGCCTGCAGGTGCTGACCCGTTTCATGGGTTTGCCGGCCGGGGTGATTGCACGTTACGTCGACAACCGGCCGCCATCGCCGATCCTGCCGATTGATAAGGACATCATTGGGGCGCAGCAAGAGACGGCGGACCTGTTTTACCAGAACCGCCTGCTGCCCAAGCCCATCGATGTACAGAAGGCTATATGGCAGGCTCCTCAGAAGTCGACGGTGGCCGACAGCAAGTAAGTGCGCGGCGTCGACAAGGTCAACCCCGGCTCGCTGTCATCCGAGGCACCGGCCGAACTCCAGTAGCGCCGGTCGGCCACGTTCTCGACATTGGCCCGCAGGGTGATGTGCTTGTCGTCGACCTTGAAGGCGTAGCGTGCGCCGACATCAAGCCGCGTCCAGGCGTCGATTTCCTTGACGTTGGACTGGTCCAGGTACTGCGAGCTGGAATAGATCCCGCGGCTGGTCAGGGTCAGGCCTTCAACAGTCGGCACGTCCCACTCCGCGCCCAGGTTGACGTTGTACTTGGGCGTGGCCGGCGCGCGGTTGCCGTCGTAGGTGCCGTTGGTGGTGTGGGTCAGTTCGCTGTCGATGTACATCACCCCGCCCAGCAGGCGGAAACCCTTGAGCGGCTCGCCGAACACGCTGAGTTCCACACCATCGTTCTGGCGCTTGCCATTGGGGCCGAAGACCAGCGTGGTGGCGTTGGTCTCGTAGGCCGGCTGCTTGATCCTGAATACAGCGGCCGTCACCGCGAACGCACCGGCGTCGTACTTGGCGCCGACTTCGACCTGACGGCTGATGAACGGTGGGAAGATTTCGTCATCGTTGACCGACGCCGACGGCGCGACCTTGCCCTGGCTCAGGCCTTCCATGTAGTTGGCGTACAACGAGAGCTTGTCGGTGGCCTTGAACAGGATGCCGCCGGACGGTGAAATTTTTTCCTCGTCGTAGGCGGTGTCGCCTTTGACGTCATCGGTCCAGTCGTCGACCTTGACCCGCTGCCAGCGCGCACCGAGGGTCAGCAGCAACCGGTCGTCGAAAAAACCCAGGGTGTCGGACAACGCCACACCGCTGAAACGGTTTTCGGTGTAGACCTTCGAGTCAAATCGCGTTGGCCGGCCAGGCGCGGGGGTTTCAACAGGGTTGTAGATATTGCTTGAACCCTGCGCATATCGCGCGCCGCCGTTTTCGAAGTCCATGTAGAAGTAGCTGGCCGCCAGGTTGACCTCATGGCTCACCGGGCCGGTATGGAACCAGTTGCGCACGCCCGCCGTGGCGGTGCGCACGTTTTCATCACGGGTGAAGTCGCGGGGCTGCACGCTGAAATCACCGGCGTTGTTGGCCACCGACACTGCATGGCGCAGGAAGTCATGGTTGCTTTTGCGCGCACCGACGCCGCCGTAGAGCATTAGGTTGTCGCTGAGATCAAACTCGCCGTTGACCGTGCCGAAGGTGTCGTTGGTGCTTGCCTTGCTCCAGGGCTGCGCGTAGTTGTGGCGTACGTCGTTGGCACTCGGCACCCTGGCTTTGGGCCCGACTTGCACACGTTCCTGGGGGGCGTCGGTATCGCGCTCGGTGCGGCCGATGTCGGTGGAAAGTCGCAGGCGTTCACCGCGAAAATCCAGGCCCAACACGGCCATTTCGCGGTCGACACTCTGGTGATCCCAGGCGGTGTCGCCGGACTGTTTCACGCCGTTGAAACGCAGGCCGAACTGGTTGTCTTCACCAAAACGCCGGCCGATATCCACGGCTCCGCCCGCCTGGCTGTCGGAGGCCCAACTGCCGGTGAGCGAGGTGATGGGTGTGTCGGTGGCACGCTTGGGCACCACGTTGATCCCGCCGCCCACGCTGCCCCGTGGCGAGATGCCGTTGATCAACTGGCTGGGGCCTTTGATGATGTCGACGCGCTCGGCCATTTCCATGTCGATGGTGTAGGTCGGCAATACGCCATAGAGGCCGTTGTAGGCGACATCACTGTTGAACAGGCTGAAGCCGCGAATGGTGAATTGCTCATAGCGCCCGCCGGCCGGGTTGGTGGCGCGCACCGAGGGGTCGCTGGCAATCAGGTCGCCAAGGGTACGCGCCTGTTGGTTCTTGACCGCCGCGCTGGTGTAGGTGGTCATGCTGAACGGAGTATCCATGAAGTCCTTCGAGCCCAGCAGGCCCTGGGAGCCACGGCGCGCCACCTGGCCACCGGCGAAAGACTCGCTGTCGCCATCGCCGGTGGTGCCGAGAATCGAGGTGGGCGCCAGTTGCAGGCTGCCGCCTTCGGGAATCGGGGTCAGCCTATAGGCCTGCTCGCCCATGGGCTGCAGTTGCAGGCCGGAGCCCTGGAGCAGGCGCGCGAAACCTTCTTCGACGCCGTATTCGCCGGACAACCCGCTGCTGTTGCGGCCGCTGACCAGCGCCGGGTCCACCGAGAGGTTGACCCCGGCCAGCCCGGCGAAACGGGTCAGCGCGGCGCTCAGGCTGCCGGCCGGCACCTGGTAGCTGCGCCGGGACGCACCGTCTTCGGCATAGCTGATGGGAACGAACAACGGGCTGGCACTCAGGCTCAGCATGAGGCTGAGGTTCAGCAACGGGCGTATTGCGGGCATTGGAAGAAGCTCTCGATTTTGTTCACTTACCTGGAATGACCAGTCACGTGAAAAAAAGGGACAGGCTTCAGCCACTATTTTTTGATTATTACGGTTTGATGCCTTTGAGCTTCTGGAGCAGCTCCATCAATTGCTCCAGGGATTCCTCGCCGAACTGCTCCTGAATCTTCAGGTAATTGCTTTCCATCCCGGCGCTCATGTCGACGAAACACTGCTGGCCCTGTTCGGTCAGGGCGACGAACACCCGGCGCTGGTCTTCGGCGGATTTGCGCCGGCGCACGATGCCGTCACGCTCCAGCCGCCCCAGTACGCCGGTCATGCTCGGCTTGAGGATGCATGCGAGGTGCGCCAGTTGGTGGCTTTCGAGTTCGCCTTGCTGGCGCAGGATGCGGATCACCCGCCACTGCTGTTCGGTCAGGTCATGTTCATTGAGCAACGGCCGGAAGAACGCCATGGTCGCTTCGCGGGCCTGGAGCAAGGTGAGCGTAAGGGACGGTCTGGGGGTGGGCATGGTTCACGCGCAATAGAGGTCGAAGCGACGAAGCTTAGAGTCGGTGTTCCGCGTGCGCAACCCGACGCGCGCAGCAAGTCGTTAATTTCGAAACGAATTCATAAAAACCTGTTAATCCAGCTATTCAGCTTAAAGATAACATGTTAACAATATGCCCGCCCCTGCCCTGGTGGCGGGCTCTACCAACAAAAACAACAAAAGGAACGCCCCTCATGCATTCGTGCCTCTTTCGCACGGCGGCAAGCGCTGGCCTGTGCGCCGCGTTTAGCCCTCTGGTCGCCCACGCCGACTTCATCCAGGACAGCAAGGCCAGCCTGGACCTGCGCAATTTCTACATGAACCGCGACTTTCGCCAGGCCAACGCGCCGCAGAACAAGGCAGACGAATGGGCGCAAGGTTTTGTGCTGCGCCTGGAGTCGGGCTACACCGAAGGCGTGGTCGGGTTTGGCGTGGACGCCCTGGGTGAAATGGGCCTGAAGCTCGACTCCAGCCGCGACCGCCGGGGCACCGGGCTGTTGCCGTCTGGCGCCAGCGGCGAGCCGGCCGACAGCTACAGCGAACTCGGCCTGACCGCCAAATTGCGCGTGTCGAAAACCGTGCTCAAGCTCGGCACCCTGCAACCCCTGTTGCCGGTGGCCGCCTATAACGACACGCGCCTGCTGCCGTCAACCTACAACGGTGAACTGGTGACCTCCCAGGACATCGACGGCCTGACGTTGAACGTCGGCCGCCTGGAAAAGCAGAACCTGCGGGACTCCTCCAACAACGAATCCATGAGCTACGGCGGCGTCTCCAGCAGCCACCTGGACCTGGCCGGCGGCACCTACGCAATCAATCCGCACCTGACGGCGACTTATTACTACGCGCAGATGCAGGACATCTACCGCCAGAATTTCATCGGCCTGGTGCATGACCTGCCGCTGGCCCAAGGCGTGAACCTGCGCACCGACCTGCGCTATTTCGACACCCGCGAGCAAGGCAGCGCCCTGCTGCGCAGCGCTTCGCGGGTCGACGGCGGGCGGATCGACAACCGCTTTTTCAACGGCATGTTCAGTTTGTCGGTGGGCGCACACAAATTCGGCCTGGGCTTTCAGAGCCTTTCCGGCGACGGCGACTTTGCCTTCCCGGGGCAAGATCCGTATTCGGTCAACCTGGTGACCATCAATATCTTCACCAAGGCCAACACCGATGCCTGGCAGGCGCGCTACGACTACAACTTCGCCGCCCTCGGCCTACCGGGCCTGACCTTCATGACCCGCTACGTCGACGGCAGCCACGCGCAAACCGCCACGGTGCGCAACGGCCGCGAATGGGAGCGCGACACCGACCTGGTCTACACCGTGCAGAGCGGCCCGCTGAAGAACGTCAACGTGCGCCTGCGCAATGCGACCCTGCGCTCAAGCAACGGCCTGACCAGCGACATCGACGAAAGCCGGGTGATCATCGGCTACACCGTAGCCCTGTGGTAACGCCGGGCGCCTCAACGCAACCCCGATTGACGCTGGCGGTATTCCCCCGGCGTCATCTGCGCGTAGCGCTGGAAGAACCGGCTGAAATACGCCGGGTCCTTGAACCCCAACTGGTAGCAGATTTCATTCGCCGAACTGCCGGTGAACAGCAGCAGGCGCCGGGCCTCCTGCATCAGCCGCTCCAGAATCAGGCGCTTGGACGGCAGGTCGGCGATGCGTCGGCACACCTCGTTGAGCCGCGCTTCAGTGACGCCGATACCGTCGGCGTAGCGCGACAGCGGCCAGTGTTGCAGGTAGTGGTCTTCGATCAGTTCGTTGAAGCGGTGAAAGATCCGCAGGTCTTCGTGACGTGCAGGGCGGGCTTCCAGGGAATTGGCGCAGAGCCGCAGCAGGCTGATCATGATCAGCCGCGTCAGGCTGTCCAGGGCCGAACCGCGTCCGCTGGCCTGGGCGTTGATCTCGCTGCACAGCTCATCAAACAGGAATTCCAGGCGGCGCACCTCGGGCTGAAACTCCGGTGCCAGCCGCGCCAACGCCACGCAGGCCGCCGGCAATTGTGCGCCGGGGGCCAGGCTGGGGTCGGCGTCAATCAAGGCCCACACCAGTTGCTGGCGCACGGTCAGCACATGGCCGTCGGCGTCGACTTCGGTGACGAAGGAATGCGCCACCGTCGGCGGCGTGAGGAAAAACATCGGCCCGGATTCGAGGTACTGCTGGTCGTCCAGGTAGACCCGCACCGCGCCGGTCTTGACGTAATGCACCTGGAAAAACCGGTCATGGCGATGCACCGGCATGTTGCGGCCAAAAAATCCCGCCAGGTTGCCGAGCCGGTCGTAGTGCACCTCGGCATCGCTGTAACGCTGGTCGTAGACCTGCCCGATGTTGATGTTGGGGATCGGCTGACGATCGCTCATCACTGCATTCTCTTTGTTGTTTTGACTGCCCTGAAATATTGCCACGCTTGACGATAGTTAACATCTTAATTATAACGTTAACACGTTAACGAATTTTCCACGGTGCAGGTCCGAATCTGCCCCGCCACTGCCAGGAGAAAAGCATGAGCCGTGCCCTGCATGATGTTGCGAACGGCACCCTGTTCGGCGTTGCGCTGAACTACCAGGGGTTGCTGAACCAACGTCTCGCCGAATTCGAACAAGCGCCTTACCAGAAGCCACCGGTGAAGCCGGTGCTGTTCATCAAGACGCCCAATACCCGCAACGGCCACGACGGCGTGGTGCTGCACCCACAGGGTGAACGCCTGCAACCGGGCCCGGCACTCGGGGTGGTGATTGGCAAGAGCGCCAGCCGGGTCAGCGTCGAAAATGCCCTGGAGCATGTGGCGGGCTACACCATCGTCAATGAGTTCAGCCTGCCGGAAGACAGCTACTACCGCCCGGCGGTGAAAGCCAAGTGCCGGGACGGTTTCTGCGCATTGGGCCCGGAACTGGTGGCCCGCGACCAGGTCGCCAATCCGCATCAATTGAGCGTGAAGCTGTTCGTCAACGGTGAACTGCGCCAGCAAAACTCCACCGCCAACTTCGTGCGCAGCCTGCCGCAGTTGATCGCCGAGATCAGCGAGTTCATGACCCTGCACGAAGGCGATGTGCTGATCACCGGCACCCCCGAAGGCCGGGTGGATGTGCAACCCGGCGACACGGTTGAAGTCGAGATCAGCGGCCTGGGCCGCCTGGTCAACCACATCAAGGCAGAGGAGCTGTCATGAAACACGCCCGTATTCGCTTTGAAGGTGAAGCCCACCAGGTGCTGGTAGAGGCTGAAAACGCCGTGCGCCTGGCCGACGGTCGCCTGCTGGCTGAAGACCAGGTCGAATGGCTGCCACCGGCCACCGGCAGCATGTTTGCCCTCGGCCTGAACTACGCCGACCACGCCGCCGAACTGGCCTTCAAGCCACCGACTGAACCGCTGGCGTTCATCAAGTCTCCCGGCACCTACACCGGCCATAACCAGGTGACCTGGCGGCCGGATAACGTCGCCTACATGCACTACGAGTGCGAACTGGTGGCGGTCATCGGCAAGCCGGCGCGCAACGTCAAGCGCGAGAACGCCCTGGAGTATCTGGCCGGCTACACGGTGTGCAACGACTACGCGATCCGCGACTACCTGGAAAACTACTACCGCCCCAACCTGCGGGTGAAAAACCGCGACGCCACCACGCCCGTGGGCCCATGGATCGTGGATGTCGCCGACGTGCCGGACCCGAGCAACCTGAAGCTGCGCACCTGGATCAACGGTGAACTGCGCCAGGAAGGCAGTACGAAAGACATGATTTTCGACATCCCGTATTTGATCGAGTACCTGTCCAGCTTCATGACCTTGCAGCCCGGCGACATGATCGCCACCGGCACCCCGGAAGGCCTGGCGGATGTGGTGCCGGGGGACGAAGTGGTCGTGGAAGTCGAAGGCGTCGGTCGCCTGGTCAATCGAATTGTCAGCGAGGCGGACTTTTTTGCCGCCCGTAAAGAGGCTTGAGCAACATGATCAAACACTGGATCAACGGCCGTGAGGTCGAGAGCAAAGACACCTTCATCAATTACAACCCGGCCACCGGCGAAGCCATCGGTGAAGTGGCCAGCGGCGGTGCCGAGGAAGTGGCGCAGGCCGTTGCAGCAGCCAAGGAAGCCTTTCCGAAGTGGGCAGGCACACCGGCCAAGGAACGGGCCCGCTTGATGCGCAAGCTCGGTGAGCTGATCGAACAGAACGTGCCGCACCTGGCCGAGCTGGAAACCCTCGACACCGGCCTGCCGATCCACCAGACCAGGAACGTGCTGATTCCCCGGGCGTCCCACAACTTCGATTTCTTCGCCGAAGTCTGCACCCGCATGGACGGCCACAGCTACCCGGTAGACGACCAGATGCTCAACTACACCCTTTACCAGCCGGTGGGTGTGTGTGCGTTGGTGTCGCCATGGAACGTGCCGTTCATGACCGCCACCTGGAAGACTGCGCCGTGCCTGGCGCTGGGCAATACCGCGGTGCTGAAGATGTCCGAGCTCTCGCCGCTGACGGCCAATGAACTGGGGCGCCTGGCGGTCGAAGCCGGGATCCCCAAAGGCGTGCTGAACGTGATCCAGGGCTACGGCGCCACCGCCGGTGATGCGCTGGTGCGCCACCCGGACGTGCGGGCGATTTCCTTCACCGGCGGTACCGCCACCGGCAAGAAAATCATGCAGACCGCCGGGCTGAAAAAGTACTCCATGGAACTGGGCGGCAAGTCGCCGGTGCTGATCTTTGAAGACGCCGACCTGGACCGCGCCCTCGACGCGGCACTGTTCACCATCTTCTCGCTCAACGGTGAGCGCTGCACCGCCGGCAGCCGGATCTTCATTCAGGAGAGCGTGTACCCGCAGTTCGTCGCCGAATTTGCCGCCCGCGCCAAACGCCTGATCGTCGGCGACCCACAGGACTCGAAGACCCAGGTCGGCTCGATGATCACCCAGGCCCACTACGACAAGGTCACCGGCTACATCAGGATTGGCCTCGAAGAAGGCGCCACCCTGCTGGCCGGCGGCCTGGAACGCCCGGCCAACCTGCCGGCGCACTTGAGCCGCGGGCAGTTTATCCAGCCGACGGTGTTTGCCGATGTGAACAACCAGATGCGCATCGCCCAGGAAGAGATCTTCGGCCCGGTGGTGTGCCTGATCCCGTTCAAGGACGAAGCCGAAGCGCTGCAACTGGCCAACGACACCGAGTACGGCCTGGCGTCCTATATCTGGACCCAGGACATCGGCAAGGCGCATCGTCTGGCCTACGGCATCGAAGCCGGCATGGTGTTCATCAACAGCCAGAACGTGCGGGACTTGCGCCAGCCGTTTGGTGGGGTAAAAGGTTCCGGCACCGGCCGTGAAGGCGGCCAGTACAGCTTCGAAGTGTTTGCCGAGATCAAGAACGTGTGCATTTCCATGGGCAGTCACCACATCCCGCGCTGGGGTGTGTAATCCGGATATAACAACGCTACCTGTAGGAGCGAGCTTGCTCGCGAAGAACCCGCAGGCGCCGCGGGCTAACAGAAGTGCTGCGTTATCGTTGACGTTTTTCGCGAGCAAGCTCGCTCCTACAAAAGAATAAATACTCAGGAGAATGATCATGGGCGAAGTGGTTCTGGCAGCGAAGATCTGCCACGTCCCCTCGATGTACCTGTCGGAACTGCCCGGCAAGCACCACGGTTGCCGCGAAGCAGCCATCGCCGGGCACAAGGAAATCGGGCGGCGCGCCCGTGAACTGGGGGCCGACACCGCGGTGGTGTTCGACGTGCACTGGCTGGTCAACAGCGGCTATCACGTCAACTGCGGCGAGCATTTCAAGGGCACCTACACCAGCAACGAGCTGCCGCACTTCATCAAGAACATGGAGTACGAGTACCCGGGCTGCCCCGAGCTGGGCGAGTTGATCGCCGCCGAGGCCAACCTGGCCGGCGTGCGCACCATGGCCCACAACATCCCGAGCCTGGAGCTGGAATACGGCACCCTGGTACCGATGCGCTACATGCACATGGGCGTGCCGGACGCGCAGAAGTTCGACGTGATCTCGATTGCCGCGTGGTGCGCCTGGCACCGCCTGGAAGACAGCTTTGCGTTCGGCGCCGCCGTGCGCCGCGCCATCGAAAAGAGCGACCGCAAAGTCCTGGTGCTGGCCTCGGGTTCCCTCTCCCACCGTTTCTCGGACGACCGCGAAGCCGAAGCCAATATCCACAACTGGACCCGTGAATTCGACAAGCAGATGGACCTGCACGTGGTGGAGATGTGGAAGCAAGGCCGCTTCAAGGAGTTCTGCGCAATGCTGCCGGACTACGCCGAGCACTGCTTCGGCGAAGGCAAGATGCACGACACCGCGATGCTCCTGGGGCTGCTGGGCGGGCCGGACTACAACCAGCCGGCCGAGATCATCACCCAGCCATTCGGCAGCTCGGGCACCGGCCAGATCAATGCCATTTTCCCTTTATGAGCCTTGGTGAAGATCACCTGTAGGAGCTGGCTTGCCTGCGATGCAGGCACCTCGGTGTATCTGTCTCACCGAGTTGATGCCATCGCAGGCAAGCCAGCTCCTACAAGGAATTCGCTGCACCTCACCCAAAGAGGAGATACACATGCCGCACTTCATCGCCGAATACACCGACAACATCGAGCAGCAGGCCAACCTGCCGGCCCTGTTCGAGCAGGTTCACGCCGTGCTGGGGGACAGCGGCGTGTTTCCCCTGGGGGGCATCCGCAGTCGCGGAGTGCGCCTGGACACCTGGCGCATGGCCGACGGCAAGCATGACTACGCCTTCGTCCACATGACCCTCAAGGTCGGCCACGGGCGCGACCTGGAAACCCGAAAAACGGTGGCCGAAGCCCTGTTCAAGGTCATCACCGAACACTTCGCCGCGCTGCAATCCCAGCGGTTGCTGGCGTTGTCGTTCGAGATGATCGAGCTGCACCCCGAGCTGAATTTCAAGCAGAACAACGTGCACGCATTCCTGAAGAACCAGGCGGGCTGAGCACAGCCCACCTTTCCGCCCATGGCCACTCAAACAAAAAAGAACAACATCATGAGCACAGCCAATACCGCCGACAGCACCACCCTGATCGAACATCAGCGCACCCACAGCATCGTCACCTGGCGACTGATGCCGTTGCTGCTGATCTGCTACCTGTTTGCCCACCTGGACCGCATCAACATCGGCTTCGCCAAGATGCAGATGAGCACCGACCTGCACTTCAGCGACACGGTGTATGGCCTCGGTGCCGGCCTGTTTTTCATCGCCTACGCGCTGTTCGGCGTACCCAGCAACATGGCCCTGGACCGGGTCGGCCCACGGCGCTGGATCGCCTGCCTGATGGTGGTGTGGGGCGTGCTCTCCACCAGCATGCTGTGGATCGAAAGCTCCACGGGCTTCTACGTGCTGCGCTTTCTGCTGGGGGTGGCCGAAGCCGGCTTCTTCCCGGGGATCCTGGTGTTCCTCAACCGCTGGTACCCGGCCCGCCGCCGGGCGCAAGTCACCGCGCTGTTTGCGATTGCCGTGCCCATGGCCGGTGTGATTGGTGGCCCGTTGTCCGGTGCGATCCTGGAGAACTTCCATGATTTCGGCGGGCTGCGGGGCTGGCAGTGGATGTTCCTGATCGAAGGCGCCCCGGTGGTGCTGCTCGGCCTAGTCGTCCTGAAATACCTGCCCGACAGCTTCGAAACCGTGAAGTGGCTGGAGCCCGCGCAAAAGCAACAACTGCGCGAGCAACTGAGCACTGAAGAACAGCGCAAATCCATCACCTCCTTCGGCGGCATCCTGCGTGACCCGCAGGTGTGGCTGCT
Source organism: Pseudomonas sp. Ag1 (assembly GCF_000278565.1). Taxonomy (NCBI): domain Bacteria; kingdom Pseudomonadati; phylum Pseudomonadota; class Gammaproteobacteria; order Pseudomonadales; family Pseudomonadaceae; genus Pseudomonas; species Pseudomonas sp. Ag1. Next base: position 180,445 of record NZ_AKVH01000106.1, on the reverse strand, counting down.
GGTGGCGGTGTACTTCGCGGTGATGCTGGCGGTGAACACCCTGGCGTTCTGGATGCCCACCCTGATCCACGGCGCCGGCATCGGCCGCGACAGCCAGGTCGGCCTGCTGAGCGCCGTACCGTATCTGGCCGGGTGCTTCTTCATGATCGGCTGCGGGCGCTCGTCCGACCGCAACCGCGAACGCCGCTGGCACCTGTGCGTGCCGTTGCTGATGTCGGCCATCGGTATTGCGGTGGCCGGGCTCTCGCCCACCAACCCGACCCTGGTGCTGGGTGGCCTGATCCTCGCCGGCATGGGCGCCAGCGCTGCGCTGCCGATGTTCTGGCAATTGCCGCCGGCATTCCTGTCCAACAGCACCCAGGCGGCCGGCATCGCGCTGATCAGCTCGTTCGGCAGCATCGCTTCGTTCCTCGCGCCCTACCTGATCGGCTGGATGCGCGACACCACCCAAAGCGCGAGCCTGGCCCTGTACGTGCTGGCGCTGCTTATCGCCCTCGGCGGCCTGCTGGTGCTGCGCACCCATGCGGCCATCGTCAATCCCCAGTAGAGATTTTGTCATGCTTGATCAAGCCCTTATTCAGCAAGCCGCCGCCCGCCTCGACCAGGCCGAGCGTTCCCGTGAACAGGTGCGCCAGTTTTCCCTGGAGCATCCGAACATCACGATTGAAGACGCCTACGCCATCCAGCGCGCCTGGGTGGCCCGGAAAATCAAGGACGGGCGCAAGCTGGTCGGGCACAAGATCGGCCTGACGTCGCGGGCGATGCAGGTGTCGTCGAACATCACCGAGCCGGATTACGGCGCCCTGCTCGATGACATGTTCTTCGACGAAGGCACCGACATCCCCTTCGAGCGCTTCATCGTGCCGAGGGTGGAAGTGGAACTGGCGTTCATCCTCGGCAAGCCGCTGAAGGGCCCGAACTGCACGATTTTCGATGTGCTCGATGCCACTGAATGGGTGATCCCGGCGCTGGAAATCATCGACGCCCGCATCCAGCAGATCGACCCGCACACCAACGCCACCCGCAAGGTGTTCGACACCATTTCCGACAACGCCGCCAATGCCGGCGTGGTGATGGGCGGCCGCGCCGTGCGCCCCACCGAGATCGACCTGCGCAAGGTGCCGGCGGTGCTGTACCGCAACGGGGTGATCGAGGAGTCCGGGGTGTCGGCTGCCGTGCTCAACCACCCGGCCAAGGGCGTGGCCTGGCTGGCGAACAAACTGGCGCCGTACGACGTCACCCTGCAACCCGGCCAGATCATCCTCGGCGGCTCCTTCACCCGCCCGGTGGCGGCGAATCCGGGTGACACCTTCCATGTCGATTACGACATGCTGGGGTCCATCTCCTGCCGCTTTGTCTGAACACTGGAGGACTGTTTCATGGACATGCCCATCAACCGTTTCAAGCAACGCCTGCAACGTGGCGAGACCCAGATCGGCCTGTGGCTCGGTTTGGCGGACGCTTATTGCGCCGAACTGGCGGCGAATGCCGGGTTCGACTGGCTGCTGATCGACGGCGAGCACGCGCCCAATGACCTGCGCGGCATGCTCGGCCAACTGCAGGCTGTCGCGCCTTATGACAGCCAACCGGTGATTCGCCCGGTGATCGGCGATACGGCGTTGATCAAGCAGGTGCTGGATATCGGCGTGCAGACGCTGTTGGTGCCGATGGTGGAGACGGCTGACCAGGCACGGCAGCTGGTGCGGGCGATGCGTTATCCACCGGGTGGTGTACGGGGCGTGGGCAGCGCGCTGGCGCGGGCGTCGCGCTGGAACAGTATTCCCGGTTACCTGGATGAGGCCGATGCGCAGATGTGCCTGCTGGTGCAGATCGAGAACCGTGAAGGCCTGGACAACCTCGATGCGATTGCGGCGGTTGACGGAGTGGACGGGGTGTTTATCGGCCCGGCGGACCTGAGCGCGGCCATGGGGCATCGGGGGAATCCGGGGCACCCCGAGGTGCAGGCAGCGATTGAGGACGCTATCGTACGGATTCAAAAAGCCGGCAAGGCGGCGGGGATCTTGAGTGCGGATGAGAAACTGGCGCGGCGGTATATCGAGCTGGGGGCAGCGTTTGTGGCGGTAGGGGTGGATACGACGGTGTTGATGCGCGGGTTGCAGGGGTTGGCGGCGAAATTCAAAGACACTGCGGCACCGGCCATTACCGGCGGCGTGTACTGACGCTCTGAAACTACAAAGATCCAAAATGTGGGAGCGGGCTTGCTCGCGAAAGCGGTGTATCAGTGCCAGGTTTGTTGGCTGACCCACCGCATTCGCGAGCAAGCCCGCTCCCACATTTGGATCGGCGGTGTGTCAGCGCTTGATAGTCTTCAACTCATCCAGCAACCCCAGCAACACCTGCAACTTCTCCTCCCCGAACTGCTCCTGCAACCGCTGGTAATTCTCCTCCATGCACTGGCTCATCGACTCGAAACTGGCCTTGCCCTTCTCCGCCAGCGTCACCAGCACCCGCCGCTGATCCTGCTCGGCCTTGCGCCGGTGCACCATCCCCGCCGCCTCCATGCGTACCAGCACGCCGGTCATGCTCGGCTTGAGAATGCACGCCAGTTCCGCCAGTTGGTAAATCTCCAGCTCGTCATGCTGGCTGAGAATTCGAATAACCCGCCATTGCTGCTCGGTCAGCCCATGCTCATTCAGCGAGGGCCGGAAAAAACTCATGGCCGCTTCACGGGCCTGAAGCAAGGTCAGGGTCAGGGATTGTCTGGGTTTCAACATAGGCTCAGGGTCACGATAGATTTAGTTAATGTTTTAACGAAACTCTAACACTCTCCTCCCCACCTCACGCTATAACTTGTGAAGCCGGCGAAGGCTCTGGCGCGCAGGATCAAAACCGGCGGCACACAGAATCAAGACATCCAGCGCGCCAACGGCCTTAATACACTCATTAGCTCTTCACTGTCAGGCAGCGCAATGATCAATATCGAAACGCCGACCTATTACACGGCGACCAAGAAATACAACCTCAGCTTCCCCACCCTGGAGCAGGACGTGGAAGCCGACGTGGTGATCATCGGTGGCGGCTTTTCCGGGATCAACACCGCCCTGGAGCTCGCCGAAAAAGGCATCACCAACATCGTCGTGCTGGAAGCGCGTTACCTGGGTTTCGGCGGAACCGGGCGTAACGGTGGGCAGATCATGGCCGGCATTGGCCACGACCTGGAAAAGATCAAGAAGGACGTGGGTGAAGACGGCCTGCGCCAGATCTTCGAGATCAGCGACCTGGGCGCCGACATCATCAAGAACCGCATCGCCAAGTACGACATCGATGCCGACTTCTGCCACGGCTATGGCTACATGGGCTTCAACGCCCGCCAGGAAAAGACCCTGCGCGCCTGGGAGAAAGACTTCAAATCCATCAACACCCAACACGAGATCCGCTTTCTTGGCGGCTCCGACGTCAGGCAGATCATCGGCTCCGACGCCTACAGCAGCGCCCTGCTGCACATGGGCGGCGGGCATGTGCACTCGTTGAACCTGCTGCTGGGCGAAGCCAAGGCCCTGGCCGGCCACGGCGTGCGAATTTTCGAGAACAGCCCGGCGCTGGAAGTCAGTTATGGCGAGCGCATCACCGTGCGCACCGGCCGCGGTTCGGTCAAGGCCAGCAAGCTGCTGTGGGCCTGCGACAGTTTCCTCAACAAGCTGGAGCCGGAACTGCACCGCTCTACCATCAACACCTACGCGTTCCAGATGATGACCGAGCCGTTGCCAGAAGAGCTGATCAACCGTATCAGCCCGATTCGCGGGGCCTACAGCGACATTCGCCCGGTGATCGACTACTACCGCGTCACCAACGAAAACCGCCTGCTGTTCGGCGCCGCCACGCCTTTGGTGGAGCACATTCCCGGCGATTTGAAAGCCTGGAACCGCAACCTGATGCTGAAGATTTTCCCGTACCTCAAGGACGTGAAGATCGACCTGGCCTGGGGCGGCCCGATGGCCTGCAGCCCGAACCTGTTCCCGCAGGTCGGCACCTTGCCCGGGCGCAGCAACGCGTTCTACGTGCAGGGCTATTCGGGCTTCGGCGTGACCCCAAGCCACATCATCTGCAAGGTGCTGGCCGAAGGCATGAGCGAAGGCTCGGCGCGGTATGACCTGGTCAGCTCGATCCATCGCCCGACCATCATCGGCAAGGACGCGATCCGCCCGCTGCTGCTTACCGCCGGCAAATCCTGGCACCAGCTCTCCGGTTACTGGAACGGCCGCCGCTAAATCCCACGCCTGACACCTGTAGGAGCGAGCTTGCTCGCGAAAAACCCAAGGGCGCCGCGTTAATCCAGGACGCCAACGTCATCGTTGACGACCTTCGCGAGCAAGCTCGCTCCTACAGTTGGTCACTAATTTTTTCTCATCAGGAGCAACTGCCATGACCCTCGTTACCCTCAAGAAAGACATCCAGCTATCCGAACTCGACGCCTGGGGCACCGTCGCCGACCTCGGCTCGACCATCCTCGAAGGCGAAGTCCGGGCCTTCGGCAAAATGACTTTCGGTGCCCCCACCGACCCGGTCAGCAGCGCCTATTTCGGCACCACCCAGGGCAAGTTCCGCATGGTCTACCCGTTTGCCGAACAGGCCACCGTGGTCACCGGCGAAGTGGTACTCACCGACGAATCCACCGGCCAGAGCACCCGCTACAAGGCCGGTGACAGCTGGTTCGTGACCAAGGGCACCCCGGTGCTGTGGGAAGTGGTCAGCGAAAGTTTCGTCAAACACTACTTCGCCGTGGTGTGATAGCCCCGGCTGCCGGCACCCGTCGGCAGCCTTTTGGCGCAGGTGCCCACCCATGCACGCTCTCCCCGCCCACGAAGTCGCCGGCCAGTGCCTGCAGGCTTTCACCCGCTTGATTCCGGTCAGCCAGGCCGCGTTCTATTGCGTCGACCGCCAGCTGCAAGCCCGGGATTTCCAGTTGCACGGCATGAGCGGCGAAATGCACCGCGACTACCTCGACAACTACCGCCAATTCGACCCGTTGCAACCGCGCAACTGCCTGTCCAGTGGCCTGGCGGTGGTGCCGCTGGGCGTTGCCATGGCCCGCCAGCCGGCGCGGGATACCCGGCGCTATGGGGATTTTCTGCGGCGCTATGGCGTGGTCGATGTGGTGGAGATTTTCGCCCAGCGGGCCGGCCAGCCCCAGGCGGCGATTTCGCTGTTGCGCACCGCCGACCAGGGCGCTTTCACCGGCGAGCAACTGGCCCAACTGAACGCCCTGCAAACCTTGCTGCAACTGGCGGTGGCCAACATGCAGCCCACTGAAGAGGCGCTGGCCGGGTTGACGCCCAAGGAGCGCCAGATCGCCCTGCTGTTGCGCCAGGGCGCCAGCAATAAACAGTTGGCCCAGGAGCTGGATGTCGGCCTGCCCACCATCAAGACCCACCTGATCAACCTGTTTCGCAAGGCCGGCGTCAGCAGTCGCACAGAACTGGTGGGAAGTCTTTTCCTGTAGTTCGCCTCAACCATCCGGTTGATACCCGCGCCTGCTCCCGGGCGCGATGATTCGTGGTGTTCACCCACCCAACCGGAGCTTCGCAAATGACCACCCCTTCTGACTGGATCACCGTGGGCGCCCTGGCCGACGGCTTCGCCCCAGAGGCATTTATCCTGCCGAACCTGGCCGACCTGAGCGGCAAGGTCTTCACCCTGCACTTCGCCAATGGCTGGCAGATCGAGCACCGTTTCGAGCGCGACAGGCTCTCCTGGGCTGCAGCCGACGGTCACTCCAGCGGCAGCGCCACCTACCGTGCGACCTCCGTGCGCCCCGGCCTGTACCTGGTGGATTTCATCAAGCGCGAAGGCACGCAGGCCTGGTCGGTCAGCCTGGTGCTCGACACCGCCAGCGCTTCGTTCACCGCTGTGCTCGGGCGCATGCCCACCCAGGAACAAACCCGCGAAGGCCTCTACAGCCGCGCCCTTGCCGGCAAGCCGCTGACGTCGGTGGAAGTGGAGTTCCTCCACGGCAGCCTCGACCGCCCGTGGCAGCCAGGCCAATGCCCCCACGCACCAACCACCGACCTGATCGGCCTGCGCAACCAGTACCGCTACAGCCCGAGCGAGGTCTACGAGCACATCTACCTCAACCACCAGTTCTACGCCTGGCAATGCCTCAAGGGTGTCGAGCAGGGCCTGTGCGACACCGACCGCTGCGATTACTACAAGATCGCCGACCAGCTCTACCTGTTCGTCTGGCGCGAAAAAATCATCCCTACCCTTGGCCTGGTGCTGATCGACCTGCAACAGCACCGCAGCGACGGCAAGATCTTTGGCTATGCCGACGCCTCCTTCGATGAGCTATCGAACTTTCCCATCAGTTCATACTGCCAGGTGCTCAATCGCACGGAACATCCTGATGACTGAGCCGCGCACGATTGTGATCACCGGGGCCGGCACGGGCATCGGTGCTGCGTGCGCCCGGCTGTATGCTGCCGAGGGTGCGCAGTTGATACTGATCGGCCGTCGTCGCGAACCGCTGGAGCAGGTCGCGCGGGAAACCGGGGGGTTGGTGTTGGTGGGTGATGCGGCCTGCCCGCAGACCTGGGAGGGTTTTATTACGCAGATTCGCCAGCACTATGGGCGGATCGACGTGCTGCTGGCCTGTGCGGGCGGCCATGGCGTGGGCAGCGCCACCGACACCAGCCCGCAGACCTGGGAAGCGGCGCTGCGCAGCAACCTCGACAGCGCCTTCTACAGTGCGCGGGCGTGTTTGCCGCTGCTGCTGGAAAGTGGCGGGAACATCGTGCTGATGGGTTCGATTGCCTCACTGGCTGCCGGGCCCGAGGTGTGCGGCTACACCACGGCCAAGCATGCCTTGCTCGGGCTCAATCGCTCGCTGGCGCGGGATTACGGCCCGCGCGGGGTGCGGGTGAACGCGGTGTGCCCCGGCTGGGTGCGCACGCCGATGGCGGATGAGGAGATGCAGCCGTTGATGGACTTTTATGGCGAAACGCTGCAACACGCCTATGACCGGGTGTGCGCCGACGTGCCGTTGCGCCGGCCGGCCAGCGCTGAAGAAATCGCCAGGGTGTGCCGCTTCCTGGCCTCCAGTGACGCGTCGATCATTACGGGTGCGACGCTGGTGGCGGACGGGGGCTCAAGCATTGTCGATGTGCCGACGCTGGCCTATGCGCGTATGGAGCAGCGTCATGAATGAAGACCTGGATTTCACTGGTCGCAACGTATTGGTAACGGGTGGCGCCCAGGGTATTGGTCGGGCCATCGTCGAAGCGTTTGCTCTGCGGGGCGCGCGGGTGATGATCGCCGACCTGCAACTGGCAGAGGCGCTCGCGCTGGAGCTGTGCGGGCGCAGCTGCCAGGTGGAAGCGGTGACGGTGGATCTGGCGGATGCGGCTGCGGTTTTCGAGCTGATTGCAGGGGTGGAACACGACTGGGGGCGGCTGGATATTCTGGTGCATAACGCCGGGTATTTTCCGCTGACGCCCTTTGCCGAGATCACTCCGGCGATGCTCGGCCGTACCTTGGCGGTCAACCTCTCGGCGTTGTTCTGGCTGACCCAGGCGGCGCTGCCGATGTTCCGCCGTCAGGGTCGGGGCTGCGTGCTGGTTACGTCGTCTGTCACGGGGCCGCGGGTTGCGTTTCCGGGGTTGAGTCACTATGCGGCGTCGAAGGCCGGGGTCAACGGGTTCATTCGCAATGCGGCGCTGGAACTGGCCGGTTTGAATGTGCGAGTCAACGGGGTGGAGCCCGGCATGATCGCAACCCCGGCCATGGGCAACCTGGGGGATGACCAGGTAAATGCACAGATCGCCAGCCGGGTACCGCTGGGACGGCTGGGCGCACCGTCGGATATTGCCGGGGCAATGCTGTTCCTGGCATCGGACCTGGCGGGCTATATCACTGGGCAGACGCTGGTGGTGGATGGCGGCTCGACCTTGCCGGAGGTTTAACGAAACGTCCTACCGAACTGCCGGATAACCTCTACTCCCCTGCCCTGAGAACCTCTGCAAAGTCCCTCGCCTGATCACACAGCGCGAGGGAACGCCGATGTTTTTTTCGATTAATGCCCTGCCCGATGGGGCTGCCTCTTGAATCCCGCCATAGGCTTTCTGGTCGTGGCGGCGATGGACCCGAAGACGCGCGACGTCGATGGGGCTCTCAACGACTTCACACATTGCCTGAACACCTACGACGCGTGGGCCGAGAGCTTCTGGAGCTTTTCGGCACTGGATGTCGAGCAGGTGTTCAAGGTAGGCGACGAGGTTTCGCTGGTCGCGCCCATCACCCGTTCCCTGTATCCCGCCAGCACCGTCGCGACCTGCAAGGCCAACTCACCGTTGACCCTGGTGCACATGTTCCAGAGCACACGGTTCGTGCCCATCGGCAATACGCCGGTGATGCTGCAGGAAGTCGCGCAAGACGGTGGCGCCCTCGGCGACCCCATCCATAAAACCATCGGCCCCAGCGGCATTCTCGAAGTCACCGAGTGCACCGTCGACCGGCAGTATCGAGTCAGCTTTTACCCCAACGTTTCCAGGGATCACATCAAGGCACTGTATGCCTCCTATCAGTCCGAGCTCAGCTCGCTGGAAGGCAACTTGCGCGGTCAGTGGACGAGCACGTTCAAGCCGATATGGGAGAGCTATTCCAAGGCGGGTTATGGCGAGCGCTACACCTCGCTGCAACTGGCTTATGCGCGGGGCTTTGAAAACGTGCTTTACGGTCTCTGGGACGGTATTGCGCAGCTGTACCAGTGGTTGGCAGACATCAAGCCCAACAGCGAAAAGCTCCTGCAGTACCTCTCCCAAGCCGAGCTTGGAGCGCTCCTGAAGCTCAGTCATGAGGCGATTGCCAAAGGATTGTTGATTCTCAGCGACGAGCCGCTGCTGTTCATCTACCTGTCCGCGATGGTCAGTTGGATGCGCATGCTGCCGCCGCATTACATGCTTGAGTTGCTCGGGGAAATCACCACCGAGGTGTTGCTCAACCTGCTGTTGCTGTGGGCTACCGGCGGTATGGGTGTGGCGGTACGGCTGGGCGCGCAGGTGCTGGGCAAGGTCAGGTCCGAGCGGGCACGGGAGTGGTTGGAGCAGATTGCCAAGTTGGGCGGTACGGCCCCGCTGGATAGGCATGCGGAGGTGCTTAAGCCGTTATCGCTTCAGAGTCAGGCAGTACCGGTGAAGGCTGCGGCGGTGCCGTTGAAGGCTGGCGTGGACGAGATTTCCAACCCGGCACCGATGGTGCGGGAACCGAAGACGGCACGCACGGCGCTGGTGAAGCAGGAGCCTGTGGATGATGTGCCTGCTTCGGCGAAAAACCCCAATGGGGATGCGTCGGCTTGTTCGGCGAGCACCTGTACGAATGGCTGCCCGGTATCGATGGTTACTGGTGAGGAACTGCTGACCCTCACRGAYGGCTCGTTGGAGGGTGTSCTGCCATTTGCCTGGACGCGGTTGTATCGCAGCAGTGCCGTGGAARTGGATTGCGGGTTGGGGTTTGGCTGGAGTCATGCGCTGGCKCAGCGGTTGGWGGTGAGCGGYGAATCGGTGGTGTGGACCGATCACGARAACCGCAGCACCACCTTTCCCCTGCCCTCTGCTGSACGGCCGGCGATCACCAATAGCCTGGCGGAAGCGGCGATTTATCKGGGTGCTTTGCCGGATGAATGGGTRCTGGCTCAGGCGTCGCTTTTCTACCACTTCCGTGACGGTGTGCTGACGGCGATCAGCGATGCGTATGACAACCGGCTGCGTATTTCCCGTGACTATTCCGGGCGGATTCAGCGGATTGATAACGGCGTTGGTCAAGGATTGCTGCTGCGGTATGACCGCCGACATATCGTTGCCGTCGACTATCAGGTGCAGCGGGAACTGGACTGGGTTACCGAGCAGAACGTTGTTGCCTACAAGTACGACGATGCGTGGCGGTTGATCGAAGCGACCAACGCTGTCGGCGAAAGCGAGCGTTATCGRTACGACGATCAGCAGGTGATCCTGGAGCGGGAACTGGCCGGTGGGGCGAGTTTCTTCTGGGAGTGGGAACGGTCTGGCAAGGCGGCGCGATGCGTCCGCCACTGGGCCAGCTTTTCGCAGATGGACACSCGGTATGTGTGGGAYGACAACGGCACKGTCACYGTRCACAACGCCGATGGCAGCCAGGAAGTCTACGTACACGACCAGCGYGCACGGCTGGTGCAGCGGATCGATCCGGACGGCGCGCAGCACTTCAAATCCTACGAYGAAAAAGGCCGGCTGACGGTCGAGCAGGATCCGCTGGGGGCGGTGACGGCSTATCAGTACGACGAAGCCGGTCGGTTGATTGCGCTGTTTCCCGGGGACGATAYGCCGACGTCCTACGAGCATGACAACGGGTTCGTACGGGTTGTGCGCCGTGGTGACGCGGTGTGGAAATACCAGCGTAACGATCAAGGCGATATCACTCGCAAGACTGATCCGGAYGGCAATTACACCGAATACACCTACACCCAACACGGAAAGCTCACGGGTGTTTGGTATCCGGATAACAGCAGCCAACGCTTTATCTGGAACGAACGCGGCCAGCTCATTGARGAAAAACTGGCGAATGGCGGTGTGCGGCGTTATCGCTATGACGAGCTGGGGCGGCAGGTGGCTTGCGAGGATGAGCATGGTGCGCTGACCCAGTATCAGTGGGACGCCGTRGGTCGTTTGCTGAAGGTGATTCAGCCGGGCGGTGGCACTCGCGAATTCAGCTACAACCCGTACGGAAAAATCACTGCCGAGCGYGAYGAGCTGGGKCGGGTYACGCGCTACGAATATGCCGACGGCCTACACCTGATCAGCCGTCGGATTAATCCGGACGGCACGCAGCTCAAATACCGCTACGACAATGTTCGGTTGTTACTCACCGAGATCGAAAATGAGGTTGGGGAAACCTACCGGCTTGAGTACCACGCCAACGGCCTGATACAGCAGGAAAYCGGGTTTGATGGKCGCCGCACCGCCTATGYCTACGACCTCGCCGGGCATCTGCTGGAAAAGACCGAATACGGCGATGACGGCAGTCAGTTGGTTACCGGTTATGCGCGCGATGCTGCCGGTCGCCTGGTAAGAAAAACCCTGCCCGACCGCAGCATTGTCGATTACACCTACGACCGTCTCGGCAACCTTCTCAGCGTCGACGACGGTCATTGGCCGCTGCATTACGAATACGACCTGCAAAACCGCCTCACCGCCGAACACCAGGGCTGGGGCACGTTGCGCTACCGCTACGACGAATGCGGSCAACTCAACTACCTGCGSCTGCCMGACAACAACCGCCTCGCCTTCCACYACGACAAAGGTGGCGACCTCGSCACCGTCGAACTSAAYGGCARCCTGCTCACCTCGCACCTGTTCAAATCCGGCCGYGAACAYCARCGCCAGCARGGCCAACTCCTCAGCCACTACCACTAYGACGACCAGGGCCGCCTGCACGCCCACGCSATCACYCAACAGGAACAACGCCASCAGCGCCGCCAATACGACTACGACAAACGCGGCAACCTSACCCGCATYCTCGACACYCGMAAAGGYCAGCACGACTACCACTACGACCCACTCGACCGMCTGACCCGCGCCAACCACTCGCACGACCTGCAGGAACGCTTCGTCCACGAYCCGGCGGGCAACCTGCTGATGCAAGACCGCGTMGGKCCSAGCGTCGTCAAAGGCAAYCGCCTGYTGATGCAAGGYGACCGYCATTACGACTACGACGCTTTCGGCAACCTCCTGCGGGAACGCCGGGGYCRGGCKCARCAGTTRGTTACCGAATACMGYTACGACTGTCAGCATCGCCTGATCAGCGTCACCCARCCGGACGGMAYMCAGGCCAGCTAYCGCTACGAYCCRTTTGGTCGGCGTATCGCCAAAACGATAAAAAGCCAAACCACCGAGTTCTTCTGGCAAGGCGACACGCTGATTGCCGAACACAGTGCTGATCACCACCAAAGCTATATCTACGAACCCAACAGCTTTCGCCCGTTAGCGCTGCTGAAAGGCTATGGGCCGGGAAACGTAAAACCCTTCCACTACCAACTCGACCACCTGGGCACGCCACAARAACTCACCGCGCCCGATGGCGAAATYGTCTGGTCAGCGCACTACCGCGCCTACGGCCAAATCGCGAAGCTGGACGTCAACACCGTTACCAACCCGCTGCGCTTCCAGGGCCARTACTTCGACCCGGAAAGCGGGCTGCACTACAACCGACATCGCTACTACAATCCGGATATTGGCCGCTACCTGACGCCCGATCCCGTGAAGCTGGCGGGCGGGCTGAACGGATACCAGTACGTGCCCAACCCGACGGGGTGGGTGGATCCGTTGGGGTTAAGTACCTGTCCGGGAGGGGATGGGTGTAAACCAAGTGCAGGCGTAGAAAAACCGACTGCGAAAGTTGATGACAGCGAGCCGCCTCTACCCAAACAAACGCAAGCCGAGCGCCGGACAAAAATTGACGAGCTAACGGAGGCAAATGCAAAAAGGCGGGTATTAGAATTTGAAAAGAAATACGACATGCATACTGTAGTCAAGCATGGACCAGAAATACCGGGCAGGGCTATGAAGCAACGTGCGATAGATGGAACTAACCCAACCAATGGCAAAAAAGGAAAAACAAGTTCAAGCTCTCAATTTAAAAGTTGGAAAGTGCAGCTTCATGCAATCAATAAAGCTTTGTATAAGATGCAGGGTAAAAATCCTTCATCTACAGGTTTTGACAATGAAGGCAACCCAGTAGTCGTTATGGAGTTACCAGGAGCAGGACATGGATACAGGCCGAATAGTAAAGACAAACAAAATCCAAAATATTCGGAAAACATGAACAAAGCCGAAGTCCGGTTTGACAAAAACAACGTGAGCCGCCCCTTTACAGCATTCCCTGTGAGATAACAATGTTAAAGGTCCCATTTATAGATGCACCCTATGAGCCAAAGCTCTCTCACATACTGGGAGCGCTTTCGATATATGATCAAGAAGAAACTAAAGGCGAAGTACTTTGGCAATACAACCCTAACGACCCTGAGGATCGAGAAAAAATCATCAAGTCATTTATTTTAAAAGATCTTGAATATTTAACTTACAGACACCGACTTGTTTTAATTTCCGTTCTGAAAAAGGCACTTGAAAACCCCAGTACTGATTTTTCAAAAGAATTTGAAAGCGATCACGACAAACATATAACAATGGCTTGGGATGAAACAGAGATAGATGAACCGCGAGTTTTTTTTGAAGAAATTTATAGATTAGCGAGCAATGATTGGGAGGAGGAACTTCAAAAAGCGAGCGTTGAGGATCGGTCTACTTGGTAGTTCTAATATTTTTAGCGCCTACCAAATCGACATCGCAGGCAAGCCAGCTCCCACAGTTGAGCTGTGTACGTCAATGAAATGCCTGCCCCCCCCTATCCCACCTGATGCAACCGCCCAGCCCGAAAATCCTTCGGCGACACTTCAAACTGCTTCTTGAACGAGCGACTAAAGTGCGCCGAATCCGTAAACCCCCATTTATACGCAATCGACGTAATCGACTCACTGATGCAGAAACCGACCAAATTAAGCAGTTCAGACATATCAGAATGAAAGACTTGCAGAACAACGAGATCCTTGACGAAAAAGGAAAAGTTATCCTTACTGGAGAGTATGAGTACACTCGCAACGACGGTTCAAAAGTTGTAATTCAAGAACATAGTGCCGGACACACGTTTGGGGCACCTGGCGGTATAGGTGATCAAGGCGCACATTTCAATCTGCGCCCAATCAGCAATACTCGAACTGGAAAACTGCCTGGCGCGGACGATCACTACTACTTCGAGGTGAAAAAGTGAAATTCTGGAACGACTTTGACGGAAGCATTTTGTTCAACAAGGTGTTCACAACCCCCATACCCATTGGAGAAATCACTTTATTCTCAGTAGACATCAATAACGATCACTCACACATCCACATAGCATTTGACATTTCTGAAGTCCCTGACAATCCACCTTTAAAATGGGTTACAGCAGGATTCAACACTTGCAGATTAGGGTTGAGTTGCGGCGGCCTTAGCGACGTACTAATAAAAAATATACCCAGCACTCAAAAAATGAAACTCACCATCGAAAAGCATGAAAGCTATTTTTTGGTTCGTGCTCAATCATCTAAGTCTTTGATCGAACTCAAAACTAAACATCCTTCGCTTTGCGGCCCATCGGTCTATACAAATGACCCTGAATCAGCATGCTATTAGTAAGGATCTAGCTAGCAACAGAAACGACAACGATGCTAAATACAAAACAAAAAACAGCGCCTTATCACAAATTTGACAACATAAAAAAACACAATCTAGAAACCCTAATTCATGAGTACCTAACTCAAGTCGAAAAAGCGACCATTTTACTTGAACAAACGTTCGGAACAAAAAACATACTCCAGCTATGGCGCAGCAAAGAAATCCCGCAACGCGGGACGATCACTAACAACATCTCCTACGAACTACACGGAATTGGCTGCAGAGTCGATTTTTCCGGAGTATGTATCGATTTCGACTATGGCCCAGACGAAAGAGTGGACGGCTTCGACCCGTGGCGGCTTTACATTTACGCATGCGAAGTACCACACCGGTACAAAAAGTACACCAACCAGAACACTCTCAAACTAGAATTCAATAATTATGTAGCGCAAGGAAAAGCACAAAAAATCACTGACTCCATGTCCAACCTATACTTCCTGAATCCTTGACCCTGCTCCCCCCCTGACCAGCTGTCGCCAGGCGAACATTCGAGTTTACCCAGCGTAAAACTCACTCTTTCGCGGTAAACACTCCCCCTCAACTCCACGCCACCACCAACAACCCCGCCCCCAACACCAAACACAGCGGCGAGTAAAAAAATGTATCCAGCCGCGCAAACCGCGACCCGCCGACCTTCTTGAAAAAACCCACCAGCTCTGAATCCCCAATCGCCCGGGCAAACATCACCAGTGCTACTGCACTAATCCCCCACTGCAACGCATGGTTGGACACCGGCTCGAAATACAGCCCGGCCCGCAAACACACCAGCACCGCAATCGCCACCAACCCCACACCCACCAGCAACGTTCCCAGTGCCGACGGCTTGAACGCCGGTCGCGGCCCGCTGGCGAATTCACCCGGCAGCTGCGGAATAGCCGCCGTCACACCCAATTTGCCGCCGGCCGCCCAGTACAAATGCACCAGGCTGATAAAGCCAAAAACCCCGACGATCCATCGCGCGACTAAAAAGCTCATGGCTGGATATCCTTGGAAAAGTCCGAGAGAGGATAGCCCTCTTGAGATTTTTTGCAGGCAATTCGTCGGCGGCTGATGGTAAAGTGCCGCCCCATGAAACTCGCCCGTACCGACCGCTCGCTCATTGCCTGGATGCTCTACTGCTGCGTCCTGTTCAATGTGTTCGCCTGCAGCATCGGCCACGGGCAAATGGTCGGGATGCAGCTCAACGGCATCGGCGGCCAGTTCTGTACGGTGGACCCGCGCACCCAGGCGCCGGCGCCTTACAAGTCCACCGATGAATCCCTGCCCACGCTCTCGAAAGCCTTCGGTTGCCCGCTGTGCTCCACCGGCGGCATGGGCCCGGCGCTCAACTCCAGCCTCAATGTGGCGGTGCTTCCGCAACCCCATGCGCCGCCGCCCGCCATCGTTGCCAGTGCCGACATCCCTGCCCGCTTCACCTGGCCTGCGGCTAATCCGCGCGCCCCGCCCGCCTTCGCCTGATACCTGCGCTTTTCTGATTGGCCCACGCGGCTGCCTCCCCCGGGAGTGCGGACGGCACTGGGTTGTTTTCAAGCCAAGTTTTTCAGGATTCAACCATGAAACATTTACCCCTTTTGGCGGGCCTGTTCGGCTGCCTGCCTGTCAGCACCTGGGCGATTGAGCTGGCACCGACCACCATTGATGGCGAGCAAACCGGTGATGCCGGCCTGGCCCTGGATCAGTCCAGTGGCATGGCCTCGCGTCTGGGGCTGAGCGTGCGGGAAACCCCGGCGTCCATCAGCATTGCCAACCGCAATGACATCGAGCGCCGAGGCGCCAAGACCTTCCAGGACGCGGCCAATACCCTGCCCGGGGTCAACGCCAGCGCGCCGCCGGGGTTTGGCGGTTTCATTTCCTATCGAGGGTTTACCAGCAGCCAGATTACCCAGATGTTCAATGGCGTCGCGGTGTCCGGCGGCCTGGCTCGCCCCGTGGATGCGTGGATTTATGACCGGGTCGAACTGGTGGGCGGGCCCTCCTCGCTGATCAACGGCGCCGGCTCCGTCGGTGGTTCGCTGAACTACGTGACCAAGCTGGCCACCCGTGAGGAACAGGCCGCCGAAGGTCAGCTCACCTATGGCAGCTACGACACTGCCGGAATGGCCTTCGGCCTGAACCACGCCCTGACCGAGCCGGGCGCCGAGGTCCAGCATTACGCGCGCCTGGACGTAAGCCGCAACACCAACCACACCTATATCGATCGCCAACAGCGCGATGCCTGGAGCGTGGCGTTTTCCCTGCTGAGTGATTTCACCCCGAACCTGTCCCACACCCTGGCCCTGGAATATCAGGACGAACACGAGGACAGCCCCTACTGGGGCACACCGGTGCTCAACCCGAAGTCGGGCGAGTTGAAGATCGACAAACACAACCGCTTCAACAACTACAACGTGGCCGACGGTCGTTATGAACAACGCACGATCTGGGTGCGCTCGATCATCGACTACCGGATCAATGACAGCACCACGCTGAAAAATACCCTCTATCACCTCGACAGCCAGCGCGACTATCGCAACCTGGAAACCTACCAGTACAACGCTGATAACAGCGCAGTGAATCGCTCGACGGCCTATCAGGTACGGCACCAGGGTGAGCAGAACGGCAACCAGTTCGAGCTGCGCCATGACGACACGTTCTTCGGCTTGAGCACCACGTGGTCGGGCGGCTTCGAGTACAGGGTCAACAGCACCACCAACAATCCGTTGAATGTGGCAGGCAACAGTACGGTGGACCCGAACAACTATGATCCCGGGCATTTCTATGACATCCCGGGCACCAAGCCCGGTTTCGATCCGGACAAGACCAACGCCGTCACCACCAAGGCATTGTTCCTCGAGAACCGCCTGGGCCTGACTGACAAGCTGTCGTTGCTCACCGGCCTGCGCTACGACGCGATTGACCTGGAAGTCACCAACCACCGGGATATCACCGCCAGCAATCCGCGGCATGTCAAACGCAGTTGGGAGCCGGTGACCGGGCGGATTGGCCTGACGTATCAGTTCATCCCGCAAGCCAATGTCTACGTGCAATACAGCACCGCTGCCGAACAGCCGAGCAGCACCACCCAGGTGTTCGATGTGTCCACCGGCAAGCAATGGGAAGTGGGCAGCAAGTTCGATTACATGGACGGTCGCGGCTCCGCCACGGTGGCCGCCTACCGGATCGAGCGCAAGGACTTCGCCGTCACCGACCCGCTGGACCCGACCAATAGCATTCCGGTGGGCGCGCAGACGTCCAAGGGTATCGAGCTGGCCAGTTCGTTGCGGGTCACGCCCAAGCTATTGCTGGAGGGCAACTACGCCTGGGTCGATGCCGAATACGAGGACTTCAACGAGAAAACCGCCAGCGGTGCCGTGGTGTCGCGCAAGGGCAATACGCCGACCAATGTGCCCAGGCAGGTGGGTAATCTGTGGCTGACCTATGACTTTGCGGAGGATTGGCAGGGAGGTGTGGATGCGCGGTATGTGGCGTCGGTGTACGCCGATAACGCCAACACCCTGACGGTGCCGGCCTATACCTTGTTCGGGACGTTTTTGACTTACAAGGTGGATCAACACACCTCCGTGACGGGCCGGGTGCGCAACCTGACCAATGAGGTGTATGCCGAGTTTGCCCATGTGTCGCCGGCGTATTACCTGGGGTCACCGAGGACGTTTGAGCTGGCGGTGCAGACGAAGTTCTAAAGCCCAGCAAGTTTCAAGGCAAGAATGAGGTCAGTGTGGGAGCGGGCTTGCTCGCGAAAGCGGTGAGTCAGTCAATACAAATGTTGGCTGAAAAACCGCTTTCGCGAGCAAGCCCGCTCGCACATTTTTGATCGCAATCGGGCTGTTATATCGGTGTTACTTCAGGCTGGCTTCGACCTTCTGCGCCACATCCTCAGTCAGCCACGCCTTCCAGACTTCCGGATGATCCTTGAGGAATGCCTGGGCGACTTCTCGCGGCTGGCTGTGCTTCTCGCTCATTTCGGCCAGCGCCTTGTTCAGCGGCTCGATCGGAAAGTCGACCTTGGCAAAGAACTCGGCGATCTGCGGATGCTCCTTCTGGAACGGCGTGGACACTCCGATGCTCAGCTTGGAGGCCAGGGAACGTGTAGGTTTCGGGTCAGGATTGTCTGCATCGGTCAGCGTTTTCCACGCCTCGGCATCAAATGGCGGCTCTTCCAGCTGGATCAGCTTGTAGCGCCCCATCAACGGTGTAGGCGACCAGTAGTAGAACAGCACCGGCTTGCCCCGACGGATCGAGGAAGCAATCTCGGCATCCAGCGCAGCACCCGAGCCACTGCGGAAATTCACATAGCTGTCGTCAAGCCCATAGGCCTTGAGCTTTTGCTTGTTGACCACTTCCGAGGTCCAGCCAATCGGGCTGTTGAGGAAACGGCCCTTGCTCGGTGCTTCCGGGTCCTTGAACACGTCCTTGTAGCGCGCCAGATCCTTCACGCTGCGCAGGTCCGGCGCGAGGGGCTTGATGCCTTTGGCCGGGTCGCCCTTGACCACGTACTCCGGCACCCACCAGCCTTCAGTGGCGCCCTTGACGATATCCCCAAGACCCACCACTTTGCCTTCGGCCTCGGCCTTGACCCACACCGGGCTGCGGCCGGCCCATTCTTCGCCGATTACCTGGATGTCGTTTTTCGCCAGGGCGGTTTCCAGGGTGATGGTGGTGCCGGGCAAGGTGTCGGTGGGCAAGTCATAGCCCTTTTCGACAATCACCCGCAGCACCTCGGTGATCAGGCTGCCGCTTTCCCAGTTCAGGTCGGCAAAATGAATCGGCGCCTGGGCCGCTGATACCGGCAGCGACGCCACCGACAGACTCAGGGTCGTCAGTGAGGCTGCCAACAGTGCTCGAATTCCTTTCATGCTTTGCACCTCATGCCTTACAGCAATCGCGAATGGCTTTGCTGTAACACCGCGAAGCCTCTGAATACTTAAGTCAACTCAACTGTAGTAGAGGTTCCGGGGAACATGGCAGGTTGCCGGTTTTTACGCAGGATTGTTCAGCCGCTGCAACTCGCGGCGCACCATGCTGGCGAATTCGGCGGGCTTGAGTTCATACAGTTGGCCGGCGACCCAGCTCAACCAGGCGCCCTGTAACTCGGCCTTGCGGGCAAACAATTGAGCCGCCGTGGCTTGGGCATCGAGCAGGTGCTGCTCGTGGAACTGCGCCCTACCCTGGCTCATTACTCGCTGGCCTTGAAGGTCACGAGTTCACCCTTGCGCCATTTGGCGGCCTTGCCGGTGACGGCCTTCAGGGTCTTGGTCAGGCCTTCTACCAATTGCTCATTGGCGGCAAACACCAGCATCACGCTGTGGCCTTCCTTGAACACGATGCCCTGGCCTTCGGCCGAGGACACAAAGGCGTAATCGCCCAGGCCATACACCGTCAACTTGATATCGCGAAACTTCAGTTCGAACTTGCCGCCTTCGCGGCTGGGCAATACAGCGGCCCGGAAATGATCACCGACCTTGAGTTCCAGGCGCGGCTTGTCGTCCACCACCAATGCCGCTTCGGTATCGATCTCGGCGATGTAGATACCTTCAGGTGTCTGCTCAGTGACGTAGACGAAACGGGATTGAAACTGCTTGACCAACTTTGCGCGCAAATCACCCAGCACGAATAACGCGTGCATATCCAGATTACTGACTGCCAAGGAAACGCCCCCACATCAAAAGGGTGCTGTCCGCCCAAGCGGGCAGCACAAAAAAACGGCCGGAAACGGCACGATCACACAACAAATCCACTGATAAAAACTGAAGAAGATCACGCTGCCAGGCCATGAGACTAGTACAGGCGTGCCCGACGCACCTTACGCAGGTCGCCAGGCGTTGCAGGAAATCACAGGTTTAACGACCAGAGAATACTGGCCGACCCACTTCAGACAATAACCCTTTAAAAAATGCAGTTTCCGACATCCAACACAGAAACTAATGCTTTGGATGGAACCGGACGCCGGACACTGACGACAATACTAAAACAGCAACACAGGTCAAAACCACTCGAAATACTGCAAGCGGGTACGCAATGTCGATCGACAGGAGCTGATTATGCAACGACCTCAACCGATTGCCACACCTTCGAACACAGGTTCATCTTTTATCGATGACGGGCAATTCTACTCCCTATACACCCACGACAGTTGCCTGCATTCGGCGCTCTATCGGGTAGTCCCCGCCGGGAGAAACTTTTTCCATATCCTTGAAGTGCCCAGTGGGCGGATCAAAGGTTTTCGCAGCGGCCATAGCCAGGCCTGCGAACTGGCCCGACAGCTGGAAGCCATCCTGCAAGCGCCACACGGCTGAGGCGCGGCTGGCGTTTCGTCATCTGGTTGACTTTACTGCGCCGCCAGCGCGTAACAACTGCCATACTGGTCCGTCCATTGAGATTTGTGCCCTTGCGGTTCAGGTTTCATCAGCGCAATTACCTCCAAGGGAAGGCTATACGTGACGGAATTTGATATTGGCGAATTTTTCATCCATGGCGAAGCCAGGGAAGTA
Source organism: Pseudomonas sp. Ag1 (assembly GCF_000278565.1). Taxonomy (NCBI): domain Bacteria; kingdom Pseudomonadati; phylum Pseudomonadota; class Gammaproteobacteria; order Pseudomonadales; family Pseudomonadaceae; genus Pseudomonas; species Pseudomonas sp. Ag1. Next base: position 159,705 of record NZ_AKVH01000106.1, on the reverse strand, counting down.
GACGGTGAGTTCCAGGCCGTGATTGTGATGCGGGCCAAGGCTCCCCTGACCACCGTGACGACTCACCAGGTAGAAAAGGACCGCTGGTTCAAAACCGTAGACGCTGCCAACACGGCTGCCAAGGAAGCCGCAAAAGCCCTTAAGGCCGCCGTTGATTCCGGCGCGCTGACCTCCTGATTACCCGGCGCGACAATCCGATCGAACTCTGTCCCGCAACAACCCTCCCATGCATACGATGATCAGCCCGCATGGAGAACGATATGGAAGCGCAGACCTACACCCTCGAAGACCTGTTTGAACAACTTGGAGAAGATTCGTCACCCGAAGGGATTGACGATTTTATCGGCAAACACACCCTGCCCAATGACGTAAAGCTGATTGACGCGGATTTCTGGTCACCGCAACAAGCCCAATTCCTTAAGGATGAACTGCGTGAAGACGCAGTCTGGGCGATCGCGGTCGACGAACTGAACCAGCGCCTGCACCAGCAACCCTGAGCCTTCAATGCAGGCTGTCTGACTGCTCCAGGTGCAACAGCGCCTCCCAGGCAGCCCTGCACTCTTCAGCCTCATCGCGACTGGCGAACGCCGTGCCGCGCTGCTCGCCATTGAGCAACACTACCCAACAGGCCTTTTGCCCCAGCGCACGCAGGGTGGGCGGTACGCCACTGCCAATCATCACAGCCACATCGACTTTGGTTTGCATGGAGCGCCTCCGGAAAATTAGTTAGCTGGCTAACAATGTTCGCCATGCTACGGTTTTCTTCCAGTTGGAAAAAGCTATCCCCGGAATAGCTCCCTTGCATAACCTGCAACAATCCCCCGCTGAATCAGCGCCCCTCGGGTTTGTAGCCCAGGCGCAAGCCGCCCCAATGCCGGCCATTGACCGTGATCGGCACCGACAGATCGTGCATCAACTCACCGGTATCGCGAGTGTAGGTCTGCAACAACACCGCCTGCTGGTGGCTGCCGCAGCGGATTCCCGTGCGGTCTTCAAACTTGCGCTTGGTACGATTTTGTACCGCGTCCACTTGGGCATCCCCGGTCAACATTTGGGAAAACACCTTGTTGTGGGTCGGCACATAACCCTGTGGCGTGCAGGCGATGGCGAATACCAGGCCCTCATGCCGGGGCAACAGGGCTTCCTGGATGGCGGGCAGCACCTGGTCGGTGTAGCCGTCAAAACGCGTGTGGTACTTGCTTGGCCGTGTGTTGGGAATGGCGGTATAGCTGCGGTCGAACAGGTCATCGAGGCTGATGCGGTTTTGCAGGACGTCGGCTTCAAACTGCGCGGCAATGCGGCTCGCGCCTTCGCGTGCCAGGTCATAGATGCGCTGGTGGTAGTCATCCAGGCCGACCTCGGCGAGGCGTTCACTGATGGTTTCGGCCTGGCCTTCCATTTGTACGGCGGCGGCAGCCAACTGTTGGGTCTGCTGGTCGCTGACGGTCAAATCGCTGCGCATCTGCTCCACTGCATGGAACAAGCTGTCGAGTTGGGCGCGGTTGGTGTCGGTGCCCTGGGCGATTTCATTGACCTGGCCTTCCACATCCGCCGCCAGGCTGGCGATGCTGTCCAGTTGCTCGCCGGCGTGCTCCACCTGCTCTACACCGGATTGCAAATCCGCCGACAATTGCCGGATCTGCTCCACCACCTGGGCGGTACGCTGCTGGATATCCGCCACCATCACCCCGACTTCATCGGTCGCCGTGGCGGTTCGCCCGGCCAGGCCACGCACCTCGTCGGCGACCACCGCAAACCCGCGACCATGCTCACCGGCCCGCGCGGCTTCAATCGCCGCGTTCAAGGCCAGCAGGTTGGTCTGGCTGGCGATCGACTGGATCACCAGGGTGACGCGCTGGATTTCTTCGCTGCGCTGGCTCAAGGCCTCGATCAATTGACGGCTGTCGTTGGCGCGCTGGCTGAGCTGATGCATACGGGTGATGGATTGCGCCAGCACCTCGCGCCCTTCGGTACTGCGCTGATGGGCCTGGCTGGCCGCACCGAGGGCCTGGCGGCTCAGTTGCGAGGTGAGCTGCTCGGTGCCGATCATCACTTCGGCACTGCTGACGATCTGCTTCGCCGCGCCCAATTGAGATTGCAGCCTGGCCGCCAGTTGCTTGACCGCATAGGCCACGCCCGCAGCAGACAACGCGTTATGGCTGGTGGTGTAGGAAAGGTCGCGGGTCAGCTCGCCGATGGCATCGGTGGCTTCGGACGCGGCAACGCTGGGGGTGCGATGTGTCAGGCGAGGTAGCCAGATCAGCAGCAGGGCCACCGGCAGGCACAGGTAAATCGAGAGTTGGGCGAACGCCAGGCCCAGCAGCAACAGCACCAGGGCGGTACTTTGCAGGAGCGGCGTCAACCAGCCGGGCAACTGTCGCGCCACCACGGGTGGTGACACTGCTGCGCCCATGAGAGATCCGTCTCCAGCCATGTTCGTTACCCCGCTGCTTGTCATTATTGTGACTGCATTAGACGCCACTATGTGGCCATTATCCATGGGCCTTTAGTGGGGGGCTTGCAGCAGATCAATAAACGGGGGGAAACGGCTGTTTTCTGCTGGGAACCGGGTAACCCGGCTCCAGCAGTTCACCGCATCAGGCTTGACGCTGGTGCTTGTCGATTTGCTCGTGGCGCTCTTGCGCTTCGATGCAGTACTTGGTGGTCGGGCTGATCAGCAGGCGCTTGAGGCCGATAGGCTCGCCGCTGTCATCGCACCAGCCGAAGGAGTCTTCCTTGATACGGCCCAGGGCCTGCTCAAGTTGCGGCAGCATGCGCTGGTCGCGGTCGATGGCGTTCACCAGCCAGGTGCGCTCTTCTTCGACAGAAGCAGCGTCGGCCGGGTCTGCCGGGGTGTCCAGGCTTTCAATGGCGATGCGGTTCTGCTCGATGCGCTCGTGGTGTTCCACTTTCATGTCCTGCAACAACTTCTCGAAAAAAGCGTGCTGCTCGGCATTCATGTAGTCATCCGCCGGCATGGCCAGCAACTTTTCCTTTGTCATTGATTTCTCTATAAAAAATACGTGCATTAAGGCGAATAAGGGAGCGTTCCGGCCGACCTCTGCAGGTCTCGGAAAGGCGCCGTCCATTTCAAGCGCCACCCGGCACTCAATTTACGAGGGGCGGCAGTCTAAGGCCGACTTGAGGGCTCAGCAACTGAAATGACAGGCATTTTTTCCAAGATAACCCGCAAAGGCACCAGGACGGGCTCGGCGAATGGTCATCGGAGTGCGTTTATAGCAAGAAATTCAGTGTTGTGGAGCTATATAGAAGACAAACGGTTAAATGTGGGAGCGGGCTTGCTCGCGAAGGTAGTGTGTCAGTCACTGAATGTTTAACTGATACACCGTCTTCGCGAGCAAGCACGCTCCCACATTTTGACCGATGCGGCCTTGAGGACCGTGTCAGCGCTTGAGTTTGCGCTTGTTGCGATATTGGTCGATCACCACCGCCACCACGATGATCAGGCCCTTGATGATGTCTTGGATGTACGCATCCACGCCGACGAAGGTAAACCCGCTGGCCATCACCCCGAGAATCAACGCGCCGATCACGGTGCCGGTGATGCGCCCTACCCCGCCCGCCAGGCTGGTACCGCCGATCACCGCAGCGGCAATCGCGTCCAGCTCATAGGACATGCCCATGCCCGCCTGCCCGGTGGCCGCCCGTGCCGACGCCACTACACCGGCCAGGCCTGCCAGCAGGCCGGCGATGCTGTAGACGATGATCAGGTGGCGCTTGACGTTGATGCCCGAGGTGCGCGCCGCCTGCATGTTGCCGCCGATGGCGTAGGTGTACTTGCCGTACTTGGTGTAGCGCAGGGCGATATGGAAGATCACCGCCACCACCAGGAAGATCACCACCGGCATCGCGCCGTGGCCGATGGCCGTGTAGGAGTCCGAGAGCATGCTCACCGGCTGGCCTTCGGTGTAGTAACGCGCCAGGCCACGGGCCGAGACCATCATGCCGAGGGTCGCAATAAACGGTGGAATCCCGGTGACCGCAATGATACTGCCGTTGATCGCCCCCGCCAGCAGCCCCACGCCCAGGCCCATCGCCACCGGTATCCACACCGGCAGGTCAGTCAATGACGGAAACACCGCACGGGAAAAGTCGGAAGTCTGCGCCAGGCTGGCGGCGATCATCGCCGACAACGCCAGCACCGAGCCCGAGGACAAATCGATACCGGTGGTGATGATCACCTGGGTCACGCCAATCGCCAGCAGGCCGATGATCGAAACTTGCAGGATCATCAATACAAGGCGCTGGGAGTTCATCAGGAAGCTCTGGTCGCGCACGATCCAGCCGAACAACTCAAACACCAGGCCGATGCCAATCAGCACCAGCAGGATGCTCAGCTCGGTGGGCATGCGTCGACGGTGCTTGACCGGCGCCGCAGCGGGCTTCTTTTCCTCGGGTTTGCTTTCCAGTATCGCGTTCATAACCACTCACCTTTTTTATCGCGTTGCGCCGGCCACAACGGGCCGGCGCCGTCTGTTCGTTAGTGGACCGCCGTCATACCGGAAGCCAGTTGCATGACTTTTTCCTGGGTCGCATCCGCGCGGTCCAGGGTGCCCATCAGGTCGCCTTCGTGCATCACCATCACCCGGTCGCTCATGCCCAGCACCTCGGGCAGCTCCGAGGAAATCATGATCACCGCCATGCCTTCGCTGGCCAGGTAGGAAATCAGCCGGTAGATCTCGGCCTTGGCGCCCACGTCGATACCGCGAGTGGGTTCGTCGAGGATCAGCAGCCGTGGGTTGGTCATCAGCCAGCGGGCCAACAGGGCTTTTTGCTGGTTGCCACCGGACAAGGTGTCGATGCATTGCTCCAGCGACGGGGTTTTCACCCGCAGCTTGGTGCACATGTCTTCGCACAGGGCACGCAGGGCTTTTTGCTGGATAAAGCCATTGCCGGAGTAATGCGGCAGCACAGCCATCTCCATGTTTTCCAGTACCGATAGGCAGGGGAACAGGCCGCTGAGCTTGCGGTCTTCGGTCAGCAGCGCGAAGCCCTTCTCGATGGCCATATGCGGGTCGGTGATGCGCACGGTCTTGCCGTCCAACTGGATCTCGCCGCCGGAGCTTGGGGTGATGCCGAAAATGGTTTCGGCCACATTGGTCCGCCCGGAGCCCATCAGCCCGGCGATACCGAGAATTTCGCCGGCGTGCAGGTCGAACGACACGCCCTGGAATACCCCATCCAGGCGCAGGTCGCGCACCGACAGCAGCAGATTGCCGATGGGCTTGTCGCGCACCGGGAACAGCTGGCTCAGCTCACGCCCCACCATCATCGAGATCAGGCTGTCGCTGTCCATGCTGTCGGCCCGCTGCAGGCCGATATAGGCGCCATCGCGGAACACCGCCACTTCATCGGCGATGGCGAATACTTCGTTCATTTTATGGGTGATGTAGATGATGCCTTTGCCCTGGGACTTGAGGTCGGCAATGATCGAAAACAGGTGGGCCACTTCCTTGTCGGTAATGGCGGAGGTCGGTTCATCCATGATCAGGATGTCGGAGTCATAGGACACCGCCTTGGCAATCTCGACCATCTGCCGCTCGGCAATGCTCAGGTTGCCGACGTGTTCCTCCGGGTCGAGGTTGATCCGCAGCCGCGCCAGCAATTCGGCGGTGCAGCGGTGCATTTCCCGATGGTTGACCATGTGCAGGCCGTTGAGCTGTTCGCGACCGATCCAGATGTTCTCGGCGATGCTCATGTGCGGCATCAGGTTAAGTTCCTGGTGGATCATCGCGATCCCGGCCTTCTGCGCCGCCAGCGGTGTTTCGAATTTGATCGGCTTGCCACGCAAGCGGATTTCACCGGCGTCGGGCTGATAGATGCCGGCGATGATCTTCATCAGTGTCGACTTGCCCGCACCGTTCTCGCCCATCAGCGCCAGCACCGAGCCGGGGCGCACCCGCAGCTGCACATCGGCCAGGGCCACGACGCCGGGAAAGCCTTTGCTGATGTTGGAGATCTCCAGCAGATAGGGTTCTTCCAGTACCAAGGGCTGGATACCGGGAGGCTGGGAAGCAGTCGCTTGAGCAAACATATCGGGTACTCCGTCAGCAGGGCCGCCGTGGCTGCCCTGCCGGTTTATTGTTGTTATTAAGGGCTACTTGAAGTCTTTGACGTTGTCCGGGGTGATCAGCTTGAACGGGATCACCACGTTCTGCTCGACCGGCTCGTGCCTGGCCATCTTGCGCGCCGCTTCCACCGAACCCACGGCCTGGCCATTGGCGTCCTGGAACGCCGACGCGGCCATGTCGCCCTTGGTAATCGCGTTCAAACCGTCCGGTGTGCCATCCACCCCGGCGATCAACACGGTGCCCGGCTTGGTGCCCGCCGACTTCAACGCCATGGACGCACCGATGGCCATCTCGTCGTTGTTGGCCAGCACCGCGTTGAATTCACGGCCTTGGGTCAGCCAGTCGTTGACCAGGGTCATGCCCTTGTCACGCAGCCAGATGCCGGTCTGTTCCTGCTCGATGGTGATGCCTGGGTATTTGGCCAGGACTTCCTTCACCCCCTTGGTGCGGTTGGTGGTGGAGTTGTTCGCCAGGTCACCCAGCAGGATCACGATCTTGCCCTTGCCGCCGAGCTTTTCGGCGATGTACTGCATTTGCAGGCGACCCGCCTCGACGTCATTGGAGGTCACGGCCACGATGCCTTTGGGCAGATCCGTCTGGTCGGGACGACGGTTGACGTACACCAGCGGAATGCCCGCTGCGAGGGCCGCTTTACTGATATTGGCGGTAGACGCCGTGTCGACCGGGTTGACGATGATGGCGTCGACTTTCTGGCTGATAAAGTTCTCGACCTGGCTCAGTTGCTTGACCACATCGGCGCGGGCGTCTTCGAACTGCAGCTGCACGCCGTCCCCCTTGGGGTAGGACTTGGCTTGCTTGTCCATGTCCTCGCGCAGGTAAGTCAGGAAGGTGTCATCGAACGCCGACATGCTCACGCCCACCTTGATATCGGCCGCCGTGGCGAAACCACTGGCGAGCATCATGGACAGGGCCAGCGCGGTAAAACGGATCGGGGTCTTCATGAACGGTCTGTCTCCAATTTCTTGTTGGTTTTGTGGACGTTGCGTTTTTCAGAGCGAAGCGGTCGGCAGTCGAACGATCGGCGCCCCCGGAATGCAGCACACCAGGGAACCCTTGCTTTCGACGCACAGGACATTCAGGAGGGAAAAGTAAAACGGCCGGGCGCGGGGCAGACCGCGTGGCTGGAGGGCAGGACGTAAAACTCGCAGTACAGCGTTGAAGATTTTCATCTGACGGTACCTGGTTGTTTTGATCTTGTTTTTGTCGAGTCGCCCGAATCGAGTCCGAACGTACTTTATGCAACCTGGAATGACTTTATTGGAAAATAATTTCCATATCAACCTGTTTTAGAATTTTATTCTATTTTTCATCCATGAGGCTCCATAGCCGCCATTTCCACTACCTGCTGGCGCTCTGAACTTAGGCGCGCGGCATCCAGTACGCGGGTGGTTGCCAGCGCATCCAGGACGTTCACCGGCAACTCGCCGTGGCCTTCCACCGCGCTTTGCAGCTGACTGTAGAACTGATTCCAACGGCCCTTTTCCGACGGCACCCGCTCACGATCCGGCCCCTGCTCGAACCAGCCCCAGCGTCGATGTTCTTCAGCGCCCCAGTGCTCGCCTTCGGTTTTCGGGGTCTTGCCGGCCAGCAACGCCTCTTCCTGGCCGTCCAGCCCTTCGACGCTGTAGCAACCGGCCGTGCCATTCACCCGAAACCGCGGGGCCTGGCTGTTTTGCAGGGCGCTGCCCCACAGGTGTGAAATCACCCCGTTGGCGTGGGTCAGCGATACAAAGAAGCCGTGGTCCAAGCTCCGCTCATCGGCGGTGTAGTGCAACTGCGCGAACACCCGGTCCACCGGGCCGAACAGTTGCATGGCCTGGTCCACCAAGTGGCTGCCCAGGTCCCGAAGGAAGCCACCGCCGCTGGCATTGCCCACCGAGCCCGGGTTGTAGCGCTCCACCCGGGATTCAAAGCGGGTGACGGAGCCCAGGGCTCCGGCGTCGATCAGCTTGCGCAGGGTCAGGAAGTCCGAATCCCAGCGCCGGTTCTGGTAGACGCTGAGCAGCACGCCCTGGCGCTCGGCGGCGGTGATCAAGGCCTGGGCCTGTTCGGCATTGCTGGCAAAGGGTTTGTCGCTGACCACCGCCACACCGTGCTCAATGGCCTCCAGCACCAGGGCCGGACGGCCCTTGAGGGTGGTGGAGATCACCAGCACGTCGACACCGGCCTCGGTGATCTGCCCGATACTGTCGAAGGCCTTCACTCCGGGGTGATCCGTCGCCAGTTGCTGGCGACGTTCGGGTGACCGTGTCACCACGCCGACAAAGGTCGCCCCCGGCAGGCTGGCTATCAGGGGTGCATGAAATACACGGCCGCCTTTGCCGTATCCAACCAGTCCGATTCGCATACAAATACTCCTTGGTTAATTGTGGCGAGGGAGCTTGCTCCCGCTCGACTGCGTAGCAGTCGCAAGCTTTTGGGGGCGCTTCGCACCCCAGCGGGAGCAAGCTCCCTCGCCACAGGGCAAGCCACAACGGTCTAACAGCACAACTCGCGGGTCACCCGCTCCAGCATCATCCGGTTGGACTCATCCGGCCGGTCTTCCCAGGCAAACACCGACACCGTGGCAATGCCGTCGAACTTGATTTCCCGCAGAGTGCCGAAAAACGCCTCCCAGTTCACCTCGCCCTGGCCGATGTCCAGGTGCTGGTGCACGGTGGCGGTGACGCCCGGCGGGTTGACGATGTAGCGCAGGTTGGACGACGCCCGGTGGTTGTAAGTGTCGGCAATGATCAAGTGGCTGAGCTTGGAGCCTGCGTACTTGAGCATCGAGGCGATATCGCCCTTGCCGTCGTCATAGAAGAAGGTGTGCGGCGCGGCGTAGAGGTAGTTGATCCAGTCGCGGTCGAGGCCGCGAATGATGTCCACCGACTCGTTGTTGCGCTCGCAGAAGTCGTACGGATGCGCCTGGATATCCAGCTTGATGCCTTCGCGCTCGAACTCCGGCATCAGCTCGTCCATGGAGCGCATGAACTGGTTTTCGCACACCAACGGATTGTCGGACTGGCCGGTGAATTCGGTGTTGACCAGCTCGCAGTCCATTTCCACGGCGATCTGGATCGCGCGCTTCCAGTTGCGCACGGCGGCAACCCGCAGGCCTTCGTCGGCGGCGGCCCAGTGGTACATGGGCAGCAGGGATGAGAGTTGCACGTCGGCGTCGCTCAGGGCCTTGCGAAACTCCTTGATGCGCGCGCGGTCGACCCGGGGGGCCTTGTAGAACGGCAGGAAGTCTTCCCGGGGCGAGAGTTCGATGTGCTGGTAGCCGAGCTCGGCGGCCTTGTCGACCATTTGGCCGAGGGGCAGGTGGCGGTACATGTAGGGGTCTAATGCGATGCGCATGCTTGAGATCTCCCGAATTTGAGGTAGGAACTCGGTCAAATGTGGGAGCGGGCTTGCTCGCGAATGCGGTGGGTCAGTCGATGCAAATGTTGACTGAAAGGCCGCATTCGCGAGCAAGCCCGCTCCCACACTGACTGCGTTACATCAGTGAGGGTTGTGGTTAGCCGTAGAAATGCGGACGGGGTGGCAGGCCCACTTTCACAATCTGCCCACTGTTCTGCGCCTCAATACACGCATCCGCCGCCACCGCCGCTGCAAAACCATCCCACGCCGACGGCCCCCCCACTTGCCCTGCCCTCACACCGTCGATAAACGCCTGCAGCTCAACGTCATACGCCGCGATGAACCGGTCTTTCCAATCCATAAGGATCGCGTTCGACAGCTTGGCCCCGCTGCGCATCTGCACCTGGGACGGCTCCGGCAATTTCGCAATGCCAGTCTCCCCCACCACTTCGCACTGGATGTCGTAGCCGTACTGGCAGTTCACAAACACTTCCACATCGATGCGCGTGCCCTTGGCGGTTTCCAGCAGCACGATCTGCGGGTCACGCAAGTGCGCCAGCGCCTTGCTCGATTTACGCGGGAACACCACCTGCACCGACACGTAGTCATCGGCCAGCAACCAGCGCAACACATCCAGCTCGTGGATCAGGGTGTCGGTGATCGCCATGTCGGTCTTGTAGTTCTCACCCACCCTCGGGTTGCGGTGGGCACAGTGCAGCATCAGCGGCTCGCCGATCTGGCCGCTGTCGATCACGGCTTTCAAGGCGCGATAGCCTTGGTCATACGGACGCATGAAACCCACCTGCACCAGGCGCTTGCCGTGGGCCACTTCGGCCTCGACGATCTTGCGGCAGCCTTCGGCAGTCACCGCCAGCGGCTTCTCGCAGAACACGGGTTTGCCGGCCGCAATCGCCGCCAACACAAATTCTTCGTGGCTCGGGCCCCATGAGGTCACCAGGATCGCCTCGACCTGCGGCGAATTGATCAGCGCGTGGCCGTCCGGGTACACCTCGGCGGTGAGTTTCAGGTCAGCGACGACCTTGGCCGCCTGCTCAAGGTTGATGTCGGTCACGGCCACCACCTGGCTGTTGAGCAAGGTCTGGCTGCAGCGACGAATGTGATCCTGGCCGATGGCGCCAGTACCGATAACACCCAACTTCAAAGACATGAAAACACTCCTCTTGTTATTAGTACTGCCGGGCCTTGGCCAGGCGTTCATTGAGTTGTTTGGCCACCGCATCGGTGCGCGCGCTGGTGGACACCTGCGCCACACCGACGCGCCACCACGACAGGTATTTGTGGATCATGGTTTTCGGCAGGACCTTGACATCAATCAGCGTCGACACGGTTTGCGTGCGCGCATCGGCCAGCGCCGCCTGCAACTGCTCCACGGTGTTGACCTTGTAGGTCTTGCAACCATAGGCCGCCGCACTCATGGCGAAGTCCACCGGCACAAAACCGCCGTCGAGCTTGCCGGTCTCGGGGTTGCGGAAGCGGAACTCGGTGCCGAAGCTGTCCATGCCGTGTTCCATCTGCAAATTGTTGATGCAGCCGAAGGTCATGTTGTCCAGCAGCACCACGTTGATCTTGCGCCGCTCCTGGATCGAGGTGGCCAGCTCCGAGTGCAGCATCATGTACGAGCCGTCGCCCACCAGTGCGTACACCTCGCGCTCGGGCTCGGCCAGCTTCACGCCCAACGCGGCGTTGACCTCATAGCCCATGCACGAATAACCGTATTCGACGTGGTAGGTGTTGACGCCCTTGCTGCGCCAGCTGCGCTGCAAGTCACCGGGCAGGCTGCCGGCGGCGGCGACGATGATTGCGTCGTCGGCCAGGGCTTCGTTGAGCACACCGAGTACGCGGCTCTGGGTCAGGCAGGAGCCGGTCAGCTCGATAAACTCACGCAGCACCGCCGGGTCCATGTGGTCGTTGATTTCAGGGACGAAGTTTTCAGTCTGGTATTCCGCCTGGTAGATCCGGTCGACTTCGACGTCCAATTGCGCCTTGGCATCCCGTGGCTGATCCCCCCAGCTGGAACGGTAGTCGCCCAAGGCTTCAGCCAGTGCTTCCAGGCCAACCTTGGCATCCGCCAGCAACTGCACGCCATCGAGTTTCAGTGCATCGCACGGGCTGATATTCAGGTTGAGAAACTGCACCTCAGGATGCTTGAACAGTGACTTCGACGACGTGGTGAAATCGGTATAGCGCGTGCCGATACCAATGATCAGATCCGCCTCGGGTGCCAGCAGGTTCGCCGCCAGGCAGCCGGTTTCACCAAGACCGCCGAGGTTCATTGGATGGCTTGAAACCACCGCACTCTTGCCCGCCTGGGTTTCCGCGAAAGGAATGTCGAAGCGTTCGGCAAAGGCTTGCAGCGCGGCATTCGCCCCGGAGTATTTGACCCCGCCGCCACACACGATCAGCGGTTTGCGCTTGCCCTTGAACGCCGCCACGGCATCCCCCAGCATCGCTTCGGTCGCCGGGCGACGGTCGATACGGTGCACGCGTTTTTGCAGGAAGTAATCCGGGTAATCCCAGGCTTCGCCCTGTACATCCTGCGGCAGGGCCAGGGTCACGGCGCCGGTTTCCGCCGGGTCGGTGAGCACGCGCATAGCGTGAATCGCCGCCGTCATCAGCTGTTCCGGGCGGTTGATGCGGTCCCAGTATTTGCTGACCGCACGAAACGCGTCGTTGGTGCTGATGCTCAAGTCGTGGAACTGTTCGATTTGTTGCAGTACCGGATCGGGCTGGCGACTGGCGTAGACATCACCGGGCAACAGCAGCAACGGAATCCGGTTGGCGGTCGCGGTCGCCGCGGCGGTCAACATATTCGCCGCACCCGGCCCCACCGAGGAGGAGCACGCGTAGATCTTGCGGCGCAAATGCTGCTTGGCAAAACCAATCGCCGCGTGGGCCATGCCCTGTTCGTTGCGGCCCTGATGCACCACCAGGTCGCCGCTGTCCTGCTCCAGGGCCTGGCCCAGGCCCAGCACATTGCCGTGGCCAAAAATCGTGAAGATGCCGGCGACAAACTTGCTCTGCACACCATCGACTTCGATGTACTGGTTATCCAGAAACTTCACCAGGGCCTGGGCCATGGTCAATCGGGTTGTGGTCATGGGGTGCTCCTTATCGTTTCTGCAGGTGGGCGATGCTCGCCCCCAATGCCTGCTTGATATCGGCCAGGCCGTGCACGCTTTCGGCGAACGGTTCGAACGACAGGTGGCCGCTGTAGCCGGTGCTGAGCAGCGTGTCGATCTGCGCGGCATTGCCGAGGATGTCAGCCTCGCCCACCAGCACGCGGTGGCCGTCGCGGATCGAGTTCAGCGGTGCGTCGGCATCTTCCACGCCGGAGATATGCACCAGCCCGGTCAGCTCGGGGAAGAACTCATGTTCACTGGCCAAATGGTGGTGGAAGGTGTCATGCACCACGCGGAACACATCCAGGCCGCCGACAGACTTGATCGCATCCACGGCCACGCGTTTGCGGCGCAGGGAGCATTCTTCAAACCCCAGGGGTTCGACAAAACCGAGAATCCCGTATTCCCGCAGGATCGGCGCCAGTTCACTCAAGGCGGTGCGCAAACCGGCCGCGCGCTGGGCTTCGTTGCGCGAGTCGGCGCGGTCGTTCAACGGGCACATCACCAACGCCTGCGCGCCGCATTCGCGGGCATAGGCCGCCAGCTTGATGGCCTGGGCGCGGCGTTCGTCATTCCACACATCGAAGGGGTACAGCGCGTTGATCGACAGCACCGTGATGCCATGCACCGCGCACAATTCGCGCACGCGGCTGGCAGGGGTGCCGTCTTCAATCTCGATGCCCTTGAGGTCGTTGCGGATCTCGATGGCGTCGCATTTCAGGGTCACCGCCAGCTGGATAAAATCCGCCAGGGAAAGGCTGGGGGCGACCATGCGGTTCAGGGCAAAACGTAGAGGCGACTTCATTATTGTTGTGCTCCACACTCGAAAACATTTACTTGGCGGTTGGCATGCTGAATTCAGGGCCCTTGGCGATGCTGTCGGGCCAGCGTTGCATCACGCTTTTGTAGCGGCTGTAGAAACGAATGCCTTCTTCACCATAGGCGTGGTGGTCGCCGAACAGCGAGCGCTTCCAGCCACCGAACGAATGCCAGGCCATCGGCACCGGAATCGGCACGTTGATGCCGACCATCCCGACCTTGATGGTGCGGGCAAAGGCACGGGCAATGCCGCCGTCGCTGGTAAAGCACGACACGCCGTTGCCGAACTCATGGGCGTTGATCAAGGCCACGGCACTGGCAAAATCCGCCACCCGCACGATGCCCAGCACCGGCCCGAAAATCTCTTGCTGGTAGATGCTCATTTCGGTGGTGACGTTATCGAACAAGGTCGCACCGACGAAGAAACCACCCTCCGCGCCCGGCACCTTGAAGCCACGACCGTCGACGATCAGCTTCGCGCCCTGGGCCACGCCCTGGTCGATAAACCCTTCGACCTTGGCCTTGTGTTCGGCGGTAACCAGCGGGCCCATCTCGCTGTCTTTTTGCATACCGTTGCCGACCTTCAACTGGTCGATACGCGGCAGCAGTTTTTCGATCAGCCTGTCGCCGACATCGCCCACCACCACCGCAATCGAGATCGCCATGCAGCGCTCGCCGGCCGAGCCGTAAGCCGCGCCGATCAAGGCGTCAGCCGCCTGATCCAGGTCGGCGTCGGGCATCACGATCATATGGTTCTTCGCCCCGCCCAACGCCTGCACACGCTTGCCGCGCTGAGTGGCCTGCTGGTGGATGTACTCGGCAATCGGCGTGGAGCCAACAAACGAAATCGCCTCGATATCCGGGTGCTGCAACAGGCCGTCTACCGCGCTCTTGTCACCCTGCACCACGTTGAACACACCGTCGGGCAGACCGGCTTCGGTCAGCAGGCGGGCCATCAGCAAACTGGCGGACGGGTCGCGCTCCGACGGCTTGAGGATGAAGCAGTTACCGGTGGCCAGCGCCAGCGGGATCATCCACAGCGGCACCATCACCGGGAAGTTGAACGGGGTGATGCCGGCGCACACGCCCAGTGGCTGACGCAGGTTCCAGTTGTCGATGCCGCCGCCGATGTTGTCGCTGAAATCGGTTTTCAACAGGTTTGGCGCGCCGCAGGCGAACTCGACGATCTCGATACCACGGGTGACTTCGCCCTTGGCGTCGGAGAACACTTTGCCGTGTTCGCGGCTGATGATTTCAGCCAGCTCATCGTGGTGCCGGTCGAGCAATTCCTTGAATTTGAACAGCACCCGCGAACGGCGCAGGGATGATTGCTCGGACCACGCCGGGAAGGCTTTCAGCGCCGACGCCACGGCCTCATCGACGGTCTTCTGGCTGGCCAGCCCGACGCGGGCCTGGACTTCGCCGGTGGCCGGGTTGAACACATTGCTGAAACGCTCACTGGCGCTGTCGTGCACCTGGCCGTTGATGTAATGGCCGATTACCGGGGCGTTGCTCATTATTGTTCTCCGTCGAAAGTGCTTAAAGATCCAGCAGCCAGCTGTGCTGCGGGTCGTTATGGAAATGCCAGGCGCGCTTGGGGCCGGCCATCACGTTCAGGTAGTAGGACTCGTAGCCATACGGCACGCTGACGGGGTGATACCCCTTGGGCACCACCACCAGGTCGCTGTTTTCCACGGCCATGGCCTGGTCGATGCTGCGGTCGTCGGTGTAGACGCGCTGGAACACGAAGCCCTGGGGCGGGTTGATCTGGTGGTAGTAGGTTTCTTCGAGAAAGCTCTGGTGCGGCAGATCGTCGGTGTCGTGCTTGTGGGGCGGGTAGCTCGACGAGTGACCGGACGGCGTGCGCACTTCCACCACCAGCAGCGAATGGGCAGGCTCGCTGTCGGGCAGGATGTCGCACACGTAGCGGGTGTTGGCGCCCTTGCCACGTACGCTGCGCTTGCATTGCTCGGGGCGAATCAGACGGGGTGCCAGACCTGCGTCGGTTGAGCCGGGAGCGGCGCAGACGGCAATTTGCACGTCGCTCAGCGCGGTGACCTGGGCGTCGGTGCCTGGCGGCAAATAAGCGGCGAAGGGCGACTTGTCTTCGAACACCGAGTGGCGATCACCGAGGTTTTCCCAGTTGAAGCCTTCGCCCTGGATAGTCACCCGGCCGCTGAGCAGCACCAGGCACAGTTCCTTGTCGCCGGCGGTGACTGGCAAGGTTTCACCCAGGCTCAGGCGGTAGGCGGCGAAGCCCACGTATTCCAGGCGCCCTTCTTCCAGCGCCACCATGGTTTGCCCGCGCTTGCTGCTTTTGACCAACAGGCTCATTGTCCAGTCCTCTCGCTCAACAGTGCGCGCAGGGTGTCGTAACCCTTCTTCGCATAGATGTAGCTCGGCGCCACGGCAGGATCCTGCTCGGCCTCCACTACCAGCCAACCCTGGTAATTGGCGGCCAGCAGCACGTCCAGCAGCGCGGCGAAGTCGATATCGCCGTCGCCGGGCACGGTGAAGGTGCCGTTGACGATGCAGTCCGGGAAGCTCCACATCTGGTTGCGCGCCAGTTGCACCACCGGCTTGCGCACATCCTTGAAGTGCACGTGGCAGATGCGGTCGATGTGTTTGCGCAGCACCTCGATAGGCTCGCCGCCACCCATGTAGCAGTGGCCCGAATCAAACAGCAGGCCGACTTCCGGGCCGGTGCGGCGCATCAGTTGGTCGATGTCTTCCGGGGATTCGACGTAGGCGCCCATATGGTGGTGGTACGCCAGGCGCACGCCCTGGGACAGGGTGAAACGCGCCAGTTCGGTGAGTTTGTCGGCGTATTCCTGCCAGGCCTGTTCGCTGTGGAAGCGCGGGCGTTCGATCAGGCGCACCGGCGAACCCTGGATCGAGTCGGCGACTTCTCCATACACCAACACGCTGGCGCCGTTTTCACGCAGCAGTTCGACGTGGCTGGCGATGGCTTCGATTTCTTCCGCCACCGAGCGCCGGGCCAGGCGACTGGAGTACCAGCCGGAGACCAGTGCCAGGTCGTAGGGGCGCAATACATCGCCGACACCTTTGGCGTCCTTGGGGAATTTGCCGTTGAGTTCAAAGCCTTCGTAGCCGATGTCCTTGCCTTCGCTGAGGGCCGTGCTCAACGGCGTTTCACCGCCCAGGGCCGGCAGGTCGTCGTTGCTCCAGGAGATCGGGTTGATGCCAATTCGGATAGCGGGCATGGCTGCACCTATTATTGTTTTTTCAGAGTTGCCTGAGATCTGCTTTATGTGGGAGCGGGCTTGCCTGGGATGCGCGCGACTCGGTCTAACAGGTGTACCGAGGTGATGCCATCGCAGGCAAGCCAGCTCCCACATTTGATTGCGTGTTTAACTTCGAGATCTGCGCCAAGCATTAATCAACTGCTCAAAGATGCACTGCACCTGCTCAATCAAGGCTTGATCGTCAATCTCCCCCGCCAGCCAGGCTCGGCTCGGTTCCTGGAAGATCGTGCGACCCACGGCGAACCCGCGGCAGGTCTGGCTTTGGCTGGCTTGCTGGAAGCCATCGGCCAGGCACTCGGCGGAAGCGTTCAGGCCCAGCAGCACCACGCCCCGGCAGTAGGGATCGCGCTCCTGGATAAGCTCGTCGAGCTTTTTCCAGTCCGCCGCCGACTGCGCCTCGATCTTCCACCACGCCGGGTAGATGCCCAGGTTGTACAGGCGCTTGAGGCTGCGATAGAGCACGTCGGGATAGGTGGACGGGTGATCCTTGGGGGGCACGACTTCCAGCAGCAGCTCATGGCCGCTGACCAGGGACGCCTGATACAGGGCCTTGAGTTGCGCTTCCTGTTCCAGGCGCAGCAATGGCTCGTCATCGGGGTGAAATTGCACCAGGCACTTGATGATCTGCTCCCGGGGCCAGGCAATCAGGTTGCTGCCCACCGAGCGCCCGTGTTCAAAGGCCAGCGGCCGTGAGTTCTGGACTTCCACCGGGCGGGCGATCCACCAGCCGCGACCGCTGGCGGCGTTCAGCGCGTCCTGGCCGAAGCGTTGGTCGGCCAGAATCCCGACGTCAGCCTCGACGCCCTGCTCCGCCAGTTTGCTTTCAACCCGTTCCACGGCCTGGATAAACAGTTGCTTGAGGGCGCTGATGCGCGCCGGGTCCTGGCCGCCTTTTTGGGCCAGTTCCACCAACTGCCAGCGGTGGTCGAAGGCAAATACAAACAGCTGCTTCCAGACCTTGCGCGGCACGCTGACCTGGTGCAGGCGTTGCAGCACCGCGTCCTGGTCCGGGCGGGTAATCGGCACCGGGCTGTTGAACAGGTAATCGAGTTCGGCGCGGGTCGGCATGGCCGGCGCGCAGGCATGGCGCGACACCACCAGGCCGCCGCAGGCATTCGCCAACTGGCTGCAGCGCTCGTCGCTGGCGTCTTCAAGCCAGCCGCTGAGGAAGCCTGACATGAAGGCATCGCCGGCGCCCAGCACGTTGAGTACTTCCACCCGTACCCCGGGGTAGATCGCGCCGTCTTCAAGGCGGGCCGGGATATCGCCGTGGATCACCGTGCAGCCCTGGGGGCCAAGCTTGACCACCAGGGTGGCCGAGGTCAGGCCACGCACCGTGCGCAATGCCGTGAGCAAATCTTCACTGCCACCGGCAATCAGGAATTCTTCTTCGGTGCCGACGATCAGGTCAAAACGCGGGAGGATTTTCTGCACGTGCTGGCTGACATTCTGGTCGGCCACAAACCGGGTTTCGCCATCGGCCTTGCCGGCCAGGCCCCAGAGCACCGGGCGGTAGTCGATGTCGAGCACGCGTTTGACGTTGTGCTTCTCGGCGTAGTCCAGGGCCTGGATGCTGGCCTTGTACACGCCGTCGGTGGAGAAGTGGGTACCGGTGATCAGCAACGCCTTGCTGGAAGCAATGAACGCTTCACTGATGTCTTCGGCGCGCAGGGCCATGTCGGCGCAGTTCTCGCGGTAGAACACCAGCGGGAAGGTTTCGCGGTCCTTGAGGCCCAGCAGCACCAGGGCGGTGAGGCGTTCCGGGTCGACCTTGATGCCGCTGACGTCACAGCCTTCGCGGGCCAGGGACTCCAGCAGGAAACGCCCCATGTGGTCGTCCCCTACCCGGCTCAACATCGCCGACTTGAGCCCCAGCCGCGCAGTGCCGAACGCGATGTTGGCGGAGGAACCGCCGAGGTACTTGGCGAAGCTCGAGACATCCTCCAGCCGTGCACCCACTTGTTGTGCGTAAAGGTCGACGCCCAGGCGTCCCAGGCAAATCAGATCCAATTGACGCCCACTGGCAAAACGAGTCTGGCCCATGCTGGCTCCTGTTATTTTTATCAGCCTGCGTGTGCCGTCGCGGTGGCGGCATACGCTCTTGGTGCAAGCAGACTAGAACGTCTGGTGACGCCAATCAATATTTATTCTATAAATATTTTTTGTGGAATATATTTTCCAATACGCCATCATCGGTATGTTCCAGCCGCAGTGCATCGTTTCAGCTGCACCGTGGGGCGGGATGCCGAGGTATTTTTTTGCGCCTACGCTGTAGACTTGCGCACATCGACTTATTGTCAGGGGCGCCTCGACGCGCCCTATAAGAACAAGCCAGAAGGATTCCCTATGTCCCAGAGCGCCCCGGAAGACGCACTCGCCAGCCCGCCGCTGAACGCCGAGCGGTTGTTGCAGCTGATCACCGATGAATACGAGAGCCTGCCGCGCCAGCTCAAGCGCATCGCCAGCTACATGAGCCAGCAGAGCGACCGGATCATGGTCGACCGCATCAGCGATATCGCCCGTGAATGCGAAGTGCACCCGTCGGCCATCGTGCGGTTTTCCCAGCGTTTCGGGTTCAGTGGTTTCAGTGAAATGCAGGCGCTGTTCCGCGAGGCCTACACCCACAAGACCACGCCGGTGCAGAACTACCAGCAACGCATCCGCAGCATGATCGCCAACAAGTCGCAGAAAGCCAGCGGCGGCGACCTGGCGCGTGAGTGCGTGAATGCCACCCTCTCCGGGATCGAGCGCCTGGGGCTGGAACTGGATGACGCAGCCTTCGACAAGGCCGTGGACCTGGTGGTGAATGCCGACAATATCTACGTGGTGGGCGTGCGCCGCTCGTTCGCCGTGGCGGACTACCTGGTGTACAACCTGCAGCACACCAACAAGCGCATCCATCTGGTCTCGGGGTTGGGCGGCAGCTATCGCGAGCAGATGCGCAGTGTGCGGGCCAACGACCTGGTGATTGCCATCAGCTTTACGCCCTACGGCAAGGAAACCCAGCACTGCCTGCGGATTGCCCAGCACCATCAGGCCAAGACCCTGATCATTACCGACAGCAACCTGTCGCCCCTGGCCAAGCGGGCAAGCACGGTGTTGCTGGTGAATGAAGGCTCGTCGTTTGCGTTCAGGTCACTGAGTGCGACGCTGTGCCTGTGCCAGGCGTTGTTCATTGCCGTGGCGTATCGGCTGGAATTGAAGGTCGATGAGATTCATGAGCAGGTGGGATTCGACGACTGACTGCGACCGTTCAGCCACCAAAGATCAAATGTGGGAGCGGGCTTGCTCGCGAATGCGGTCTGTTAGTCAACATCTCCATCGACTGTTCCACCGCATTCGCGAGCAAGCCCGCTCCCACATTTTTGACCGCGTTCACTCAGGCTTAGCGCAGTGCCCGGCGCAGCACCTTGCCCACCGTCGTCTTGGGCAACTCCTGCGTACGAAACTCGACAAACCGCGGCACCTTGTACCCCGTCAAATACTCCCGGCAATGCGCCAGAATCTGCTCCTGGGTCAAACTTGGGTCCTTGCGTACCACGATGATTTTGACCCTCTCGCCGGTCACCCCATCCTCAACCCCGATCGCCGCCACTTCCGCCACGCCCGGATGCAACGCCACCACGTCTTCGATCTCGTTGGGGTACACGTTGAACCCGGACACCAGGATCATGTCTTTCTTGCGGTCCACCAGGCGGATGAAGCCCTGCTCATTCATCACCCCGATGTCCCCGGTAGACAACCACCCTTCGGCATCCAGCACCTCGGCGGTTTCCGCCGGGCGTTTCCAGTAACCCTGCATCACCTGCGGGCCGCGTACTTGCAGTTCGCCCTGCTCGCCCAGTTCCGCCAGCTCACCGTCCTCACGAATGAACCGCACCCAGGTCGACGGCAACGGTACGCCGATGCTGCCGGTGAATTCCATCTCGCGCATGCGTGAGATGTCGATGGGGCTGATGCTCACCACCGGCGAACATTCAGTGAGGCCGTAGCCTTCGATGATCGGCAAGCCGGTGACTTCCTTCCAGCGCTTGGCCACAGCGGTATGGGTGGCCATGCCGCCGGCGATCACCATGCGCAAATCGGAAAAATCCCGGGCGCAGAATTCCTTGTTTTCCAGCAGGCCGTTGAACAGCGTATTCACCCCGGCAATCCCGTTGAAACGCTCCTTGCGCAGGATCATCTGCACCCGCTTCACATCCCGTGGGTTGGCGATCAGGATGTTGCGCCCGCCCAGGCACATGAACATCAGGCAGTTCACCGTCAGGGAAAAGATGTGGTACAGCGGCAGCAGGGTGACGTTGGTTTCCTGCTGGTTCTGATCGAGCTGATCACCGACCCACGCCTTGGCCTGCAACAGGTTGGCGATGATGTTGCGGTGGCTGAGCATGACGCCCTTGGCATCGCCGGTAGTGCCGCCGGTGTATTGCAGGAAGGCCAGGTCTTCGCGGTTCATCGGCACGGCGAGATGGGTCTGGCCGCGTCCCTGCTTCAGCACCTGGTTGAAGCGCACGGCTCCTGGCAGGTTGAAACGCGGCACCTGCTTCTGCACGCTGCGCAGGATGAAGTTCATCGCCGCGCCCTTGAAGGTGCCGAGCAGGTCACCGATGGCCGCGATCACCACACGTTTGACGGTACTGGCGGCCACCACCTTCTCCAGGGTGTGGGCGAAGTTTTCGAAGATCACCAGGGTCTCTGCGCCACTGTCCTTGAGCAAATGCTGCAGCTCCCGGGCGGTGTACAGCGGGTTGACGTTGACCACCACCGCACCCGCGAGAATCGTGCCCAGCAGGCAGATCGGGTACTGCAAGCAGTTGGGCATCATCAGCGCCACCCGGTCGCCCTTCTTCACACCCTGGGCTTGCAGCCACGCAGCAAAGGCGATGCCCTGCACCTCCCAGTCGGCGTAGGTCATTTCGGTGCCGATGCTGACGTAGGCCACGCGGTCGCGGAATTTGTGCAGGTGCTCCAGGAACACCTCGCGCAACGACGGGTAATCCTCGATGCCGGCGTCGATGTCTGCCGGTACGCCGGGCAGGTAAGCGTTCAACCAGAGGCGTTCGGTCTGTTCCAGGCTTACAGCGTTCATGGCAGTCTCCTTGTTGTTTTTATGGTGGGAACTACTTTTCGACGATAGCGGTAATGCCCAACCCACCCGCCGCGCAGATCGAAATCAGGCCGCGGCCGCCGCCACGCTGGTGGATCGCCTTGGCCAGTGCCGCGAGTTGCCGGCCACCGGTGGCGGCGAAGGGGTGGCCGCAGCCGAGGGAGCCGCCGTTGACGTTCATCCTGCTGCGGTCGATGCTGCCCAGCGGCGCGTCGAGGCCCAGGCGGTCGCGGCAGTAATCCGGGTCTTCCCAGGCCTTGAGGGTGCACAGCACCTGAGCGGCGAAGGCTTCGTGAATCTCGAACAGATCGAAGTCGGCGAACGTCAGGCCTTCGCGCTTGAGCATGCGTGGCACGGCGTAGGCCGGCGCCATCAGCAGGCCTTCGGTGCCGTCGACGAAATTCACCGCAGCGGTTTCACCGGTTCGCAGGTACGCCAATACGGGCAAGCCGCGCTCGGCGGCCCATTCCTCGCTGGCCAGCAGCACCACCGACGCGCCGTCAGTCAGGGGCGTGGAGTTGCCGGCGGTGAGCGTGCCGTTCTGGCGGTCGTAGGCCGGTGACAGGCCGGCAAGTTTCTCCAGGCTGGCGTCGGCCCGCAGGTTGTTGTCCCGGGCCAGGCCGCGATACGGGCTGATCAAATCATCGAAGAAACCCTGCTTGTACGCCGCATCCAGCCGCTGGTGGCTGGTGAGGGTCAACTCGTCCTGGGCCAGGCGCTTGATCTGCCAGCGCTTGGCCATTTCCTCGCAGTGTTCACCCATGGACAAGCCGGTGCGCGGCTCGCCATTGCGCGGCAGCAGCGGCTTGAAAAACATCGACGGGCGCACCCCCATCAAGGCCTTCAACCTGGCGCCGGTGCCCTTGGCGCGGTTGGCTGAAAGCAAGGTGCGGCGCAGGGACTCGTTGATGCCGATGGGCGCGTCGGAGGTGGTGTCGGAACCACCGGCAACGCCCACTTCGATCTGCCCAAGGGCGATCTTGTTCGCCACCAGCAACGCCGCTTCCAGGCCGGTGCCGCAGGCTTGTTGCAGGTCGTAGGCCGGGGTTTCGGGAGACAGTGTGGTAGACAGCAGGCTTTCCCGGGCCAGGTTGAAATCCCGGGAATGCTTGATCACCGCACCCGCGGCAAACTCGCCCAGGCGCAGGCCGTGAAGGTTGTAGCGGTCCACCAGGCCTTGCAGGGCGGCGACCAGCAGATCCTGGTTGCTGTCATGGGCGTACACAGTGTTGGAGCGGGCGAACGGGATACGGTTGCCGCCGATAATCGCCACGCGGCGCGTCGGGGCCGGGTTGAAACTGTAGTCACTCATCGATCGGTCTCATTCCAGATAAACAGCCCACGCATATGGGGTTTGTCACCGGCGAAATTGCGCACTTCAAACTCACGGCGCGGGCCGGTTGGCGGAACGTTCCACAGCGCCACCTGGCCGGGCAGGAAGATCGGCAGCTTGAAGTCGCAATGGGCCTCGGCCTGGTCCAGTCCGCCGGGGGGTTGCTGGGCGGCCAGGGCGCGGCCAAGGGTCCACATGCCGTGGGCGATGGCCCGGCGAAAACCGAACAATCGGGCGCCGATCACCGAGGTATGAATGGGGTTGAAATCCCCCGAGACCCTGGCGAAACGCCGCCCCAGATCCGCCGGCAGCACCCAGCGTTGAGTGCGCAGCAAACCTTCTTCCTGCAAGGGCAACGCGTCGTCCCACGGCTCGCCAACCGGCGCGTTTACGTCACGGCGCAGGTACAGGCTGTCGCTCTCCCATATCAGGGCGCCCGCGCTGTAGGCACGGGTGGCGATGCTCAGGGCCTGGCCCTTGGGATGGGCGACCCAGCGTTCGCAATACACCTCCAGGCGCAAGGCCTGGCCCGCCTCCAGCCGTCGATGCTGGCGGATGCGATTGGCCAAATGCACCATGCCGCTGGCCGGGTACGGGAAACTCGGGCGGGTCAGCAACATCAGGTGCAAGGGGAACGCCAGCACATGGGGATAGGACAGCGGCACGCCTTGCTCATGGCGGAAACCACAGGCCCGACCGTAAGCCGCGATCCCTTGGGCAGACAGCTCGACGGCCGAACGCACCAGGCGTTCTTTCGGCAACGTCGGCTCGCCTTCCAGCTTCGGTTTGCGCAGCCCCAATACCCCGTCCAGCAACAGCCGCGAGCGCGAGGGCGGCGGGTCAATAATCTGCGTCACATAGTCCATGCTCAGGCTCCCAACAGGCTTTGGCCGCAGACCCGCACCACCTGGCCATTGACCCCGCCGGATGCCGGATGCGCCAGCCAGGCGATGGTTTCTGCCACGTCGATGGGTTGCCCGCCCTGGGACATCGAGTTCATCCGCCGCCCCGCTTCGCGAATCATCAGCGGGATCTTCGCGGTCATCTGGGTTTCGATAAAGCCCGGTGCCACGGCATTCACCGTCACTTGCTGCGCCGCCGCCTGCGGGGCCAGGCCTTGTACCAGGCCGATCACCCCGGCCTTGGAGGTGGCGTAGTTGCTTTGCCCGAGGTTGCCGGCGATACCGGAAATCGATGAGACACACACGATCCGCCCGCCCGGATTCAGGCCCTGGCTTTCCAGCAGCGCCGTGCTCAGGTGCAACGGTGCTTCCAGGTTGACCGCCAGTACGCTGCGCCACGCGGTCTCAGTCATCTTGGCGATGGTCTTGTCGCGGGTAATCCCGGCGTTGTGCACCACCACGTCGAATGCACCGTGTTGGCTGACATGGGCGTGCAACTGCTGCGTGGCATCGGTGGCGGTGATGTCCAGCGCCAGTGCGGTGCCTGCGACACTGCCGGCCGCCTGTTGCAGCGAATCCTGGGCCTGGGGCACATCCACGCAGACCACATGGGCTCCATCGCGGGCCAGCACCTGGGCGATTGCCAGGCCGATGCCACGGGAGGCGCCGGTGACCAGGGCACGGCGGCCGCCGAGGGGTTTGTCCCAGTTGATTTCGGTTGGGCTATCGACGGGTTTTTCGAGGCGCACCACCTGCCCCGAGACATAGGCCGAGCGCCGCGACAGGAAGAACCGCAGGCTGCTTTCCAGGCCGTCTTCGGCACCCGGTGCGACGTAGATCAACTGCACGGTGATCGCCCGGCGCAACTCCTTGGCCAACGAACGCACCAGGCCCTCAAGGGCACGCTGGGCAATGGCCTGGGGCAGGTCCTTGCACTGCTCCGGCGCGGTGCCGAGCACCACCACCCGGGCGTGTTGCCCAAGGCGCCTGGCGTTGGCGTGGAAGAATTCGTAGAGCTCATCCAACTGCTTGAGGTCGGCAATGTCGCTGGCGTCGAACACGGCGCCCTGGACCTTGACCGTGGAGGGTGCCTTGAGGGTCGCAGCGGTGGCGGTCACTGTATCGGTGGCGGTGAAGATGCGCTGGATTTGCGCCCCCAGGCGCCCTACCCCCGCGACGATTACCGGGTTGGCCAGGCCTTGCTGGCCGCTGCGGTGACGTTGCAATGCCAGGGGTTGGGGCAGCCCGGCAGTGCGGGCCAGCCAGGCTCCCCAGGGGGAATTGACGAAAGAAAGGTAGCTGTCACTCATGGATAAACTCACTCACAAACACGGTGTTGCCATGGAAACCCGATCCTTGTAGGAGCTGGCTTGCCTGCGATTGCGGTGTGTCAGCCAACACATCTGGCACTGAACCAACGCTATCGCAGGCAAGCCAGCTCCTACAGGGGTCGTGTTCCTCCAGTTCCAGTCAGTTGACCGGCGCGTTTTCGCCTTGGTTGGCGCGGCGTCTTGCGCTCGGTTTGGCGGCCTGTTCCAGCGCCTGCTGGCGCTGTTGCAAGGCTTCCAGCAAACCGAAGTCCTGCGGGAAGTCGTCCACCTGGATCGCGTGATCGCCATATTCCACATAGCGCGCGAGCAAGCTGTCGTCTTCCTCGCTGATCAGGTCCAGCGCCCGCGCCTTGACTCGCCACGGAGTAAACGCCGCACTGGAAATCGGCATTGGCTCGATCAGGCCTTGCTTGATCGCCCCCTTGAGCCGCGCCTCGATCAGCTCCACTTGCGGCAACAGGCGCAAGGCCAGCTCGCCGTAAGCCAGCTTGTCGATTTCCGGCCGAGGAATGTAGGAATTGCCCAGCAAGCGGTCGCGGGTTTCCCCCGGCACCTGCACCAGCTCCGCCACTTGCGCCAACAGGCGATCCGACGGTTTGCGCTGTGGAATACCGAACGGGAACGTCAAGCCACGCACCACCGCCGCCGCGGCTTTCGACGGGTAGTTGTCGAGCACTTCGGCCAGGGCCTCATGGGCGCGCAGCAACGCGTCCTGGGCCGCCCAATGCACCAGCGGCAAATCTGCCTGTGGCCGGCCATCATCCTCAAAACGCTTGAGCACGCAGGACAGGATGTACAGCTGGGACAGAATGTCCCCCAGCCGCCCGGTGATGCTTTCCTTGCGCTTGAGGGCACCGCCCAGCACGCCCATGGAAATGTCCGAGATCAACGCCAACACCACCGACAGCCGATTGGCCTGGCGGTAGTAGGACGCCAGCGCCGGATCGGTCTTGCCCGGCACGGAAATCAGCCGTCCGCCCGTCAGCGAATACACTGCGGCACGCACGGTATTGGCCAGCACGAAGCTCAGGTGACCGAACATTGCGCTGTCGAAGTCCACCAGGGCCTTGCGCCGGTCCGTATTGCGCGCCGCTTCCATCTCGCGGAACACATACGGATGGCAGCGGATCAGGCCCTGGCCGTAGATGATCAGGCAGCGAGTCATGATGTTCGCGCCCTCCACCGTGATGGCGATGGGGCTTTGCTGGTAGGCCCGGGCGAGGAAGTTGTTGGGCCCCATGCAGATGCCCTTGCCGGCCACGATGTCCATGCCGTCGTTGACGATGATGCGTGCCCGCTCGGTAACGTGATACTTGGCGATGGCCGAGATCACCGAGGGTTTTTCACCGGCATCCAATGACGCTACCGAGACCTTGCGCACCGCGTCGCAGGCATACAAATGCCCGGCCATGCGCGCCAGGGGCGCCTGCACGCCTTCGAACTTGCCGATGGGCAGGCCGAATTGCTTGCGCATCGCCGCATAAGCGGTGGTGCCGCGCACAGCCACCTTGCCCAGGCCGACGTTGGCCGACGGCAGGGAAATCGCCCGGCCAGCCGCCAGGCATTCCATCAGCATGCGCCAGCCGTTGCCGACTTGCTCGCGGCCGCCGATCACCCATTCCAGCGGGATAAACACATCCTTGCCGGTGGTCGGGCCGTTCTGGAATACCGCGTTGAGTGGCCAGTGACGCCGGCCGCTGTTCACCCCCGGATGGGTGGTGGGGATCAACGCGCAGGTGATGCCCAGGGAACCCGGCTGGCCGAGCAGACCGTCCGGGTCTTCGGCGCGGAAGGCCAGGCCGAGCACCGTGGCGATTGGGCCGAGGGTGATGTAGCGCTTGTCCCAGGTCACACGGAAACCCAGTACTTCCTCGCCTTCGTGCATGCCCTTACAGACGATGCCCAGGTCTGGAATCGCGCCGGCGTCGGAGCCGGCATACGGGCTGGTCAGGGCGAAGCACGGGATGTCTTCGCCCCGTGCCAGACGTGGCAGGTAGTAGTTGCGCTGGGCGTCGGTGCCGTAGTGCAGCAGCAGTTCGGCCGGG
The DNA here is from genome assembly GCF_000278565.1 of Pseudomonas sp. Ag1. NCBI lineage: Bacteria > Pseudomonadati > Pseudomonadota > Gammaproteobacteria > Pseudomonadales > Pseudomonadaceae > Pseudomonas > Pseudomonas sp. Ag1. The sequence goes on along the minus strand of NZ_AKVH01000106.1, from coordinate 132,307 downwards.
CCCAGGGAGTTGGGCACCATCACTGAAATCGCCGCCGCCGAGCAGCGGGTCGAGAGCTTCATCACCACTTGCGAATGCGCATAGTGAGAGAAGCCTTTGCCGCCGTACTGCTTGGGAATGATCATGCCGAGGAAGCCGGCATCCTTGGTGTACTGCCAGCCTTCGGGGGACATGTCTTGCCAGACCTGGGTGGTTTCCCAGTCGTTGGACATGTCGCACAGGGTCTCCACTTCGTTGTCGAGGAAGGCCTGTTCTTCAGCGCTGAGGCTGGCCGGTGCGGCTTGCAGCAGGCGTTCCCAGCGGGGTTTGCCGCTGAACAGCTCGGCGTCCCACCACACGGTGCCGGACTCGATGGCAGCACGCTCGGTGTCGGACATCGCCGGCATGATGCCGCGAAAAAGGCCCAGGGCCTTGCTGGTCAACAGGGTGCGGCGCAGGGGTTTGATCGTCAGCAGCAGCGCGGGCAACACCACCAGCACCGCCACGACGCCGGCGCCGAAACCGGCGACTGCGTTGAACAGGTAACCGGCCGCCAGCCAGACCAGGCCGGCACCCAGCCAGAGGGTGGCAGCGGCTTGTCGATACGCCAGGGCAATCGCTGCTGCGAGTCCCGCCAATAACCAGATAACCATGGGGATACCTCTACTCAATTCAGGGTACGGCCAACGCCCGGGCAGATCGGAATGACCTGTGACGTAAAGCCACACTACAAACTTGAAAAGATAAATTCAAATTTTGTTTTGAAATTTTTATTTAATGCTTGGACGAAAAAATCAAGGGCTGAGCAAGTCAGCCTGGTGGATCAAAGGGAACACGTGAGAAATGCCGGAAGAGCAGCAAGATGCGCTTGCTGCCCTCCTTTATCGGCTAGTCAATTCACTTCACTGCACGCGATCAGAACGCGTAAGTCGCTGATAGGCTGACCACCTCCCCTTTGCTGTCGACCTTGCCATCCAGGCGTGCGCCGCCGAGACGATCGACGTTCTGCGTCTTCAACTTGACCTCTTCCACAAACTGCCGGGAGTACGCACCGTCCAGGGTCAGCCCCGGAATAGCTCTTACGGCGTAGCTCAGGCCCAGGGAAGCAAACCAGCGGTCACCGTCAGGAATACGTGGGTCACGTGTGGAGTTACGGGTTGGAGTCTGGTCATTGGCGACACCGGCACGCACGGTCCAGTCGTCGGTGAGTTTGTAGTCACCGCCCACCGACAGCATCCAGACGTCACGGTACTTGTAGGGAATCGACACGATGGTGCTGCCGTCGGACTTCAGGGTCAGGTCCTTGAACGAAGACCATTGCGTCCACATGGCGCTGACACCCAGGGTGAAGCGGTCGTTGAACACGTGCACCCAATCAATCGCGGCATTGGCCGGAATATCCAGCTGGGTTGAGGCGTTGGCGCCATCCGGGTACAGATGCAGGCCCGGGTACGCCTGCTCTACCAGGGTTTTGCCGAAAGCAGGGTTGATATCGGTCATCAGGCTTCTGGAGCCGTCATCGGCATAGATATTGTAATTACCCTCCAGCTTGTTCTTGATCTTGGCGTGGTAGTTCAGGCCAACAGTATCCTGCAGCGTTGGCTTCCAGACCACGCCGGCAAACCAGCCGACAGAGGTGTTATCTACCTTGACCCGCATCAAGGCATGCCCAACCCCTGAAGGAAAGGGTGCACCGCCCAATCCTGGCGACAAGGCCGCCGCTGCCAGCAGGTCGACGTTCTGGCTGACGAAGCCACTACTGTGCTGCACGATGGCGCCACCACCAATGGAGAACTGGTCGTTGACCTTGAACGACAGCGAGCCCGTCACACCCACCGTTTCGATCTTGGTGTCGACGGCGAAGTCGCGACCCTTCCAGTCCGGGTCCCAGGTACTTTTCATGCCTTGAGGGACAACAGCGCTAAAGCCGAGCGCAAAACGGTCATTGAGCGGAATCACCGCAAAGCCGGTAGGCAGCCAAGCGGTGAAGCCTGCTTCGCCGCCGTTGCCTGTGCGCGGGGTTGAGGTAGGTATACCTGTCAACGGATCAATGACGCTGGAACTGCTCGGATCTCCCTTGTAGTCGTAAGCACTACCCTTGTACTTGATATTGACGCGGGCGTAGTCGACGGTTTGCTGCACGATAGTGTGATCAATAAATGCCATGGCAGCCGGGTTGTTGTACGCAGCTGAAGGGTCATCCTTGAACAGCGAACCACCACCAAAGGCACGGCCCCAGCCCTGCGCGCCATAGGTCGGGGTAGCAAAACCACCTGCCTGCGCCGGAGCGGTAATCATCAGCCCCCCCAGCAATGCGAGCCCCAATACAGCCTGCACCTGTTGTTTTTTATTATTCATGCGGCACTCCTTATTGTTATCAAACTGAGCCTGCTCGAGCCGGCTCGTCTTGCTGCTTCGTTTGCCCGTTCAGGGGCATATTTCAACCTTTGACCTGATGATCAAGTTCAAGGACTAATCGTGAGGACTGGCGAAGGCTTGAAACTGAATGCCGTGATTCGGCAGCTGTCGCTTACGGTGTGAGGGCTAAGGAGGCTAAAGGTGTTATCAGCAGCACTCCATTGCGTGGTCAACGTACTTGGAGACGCGCACGTGTCGGAGAAGAACTTCTCGGCGAAACCTGAAAGTGTTGCGGTGCTGGCATTCGTCGGTACGAGGGTCCACGGCAGATTAAGCGGCCCGGAAACTCCGCACAGTGCGTTGCCCGTAAAAGTGGCACCGGTGATGGTCGCACTTGAACCGTCGGAAGCGACCTTTCCGGTCAGCGCGACTGTGCAAGGGACGGGTGTCCATACCAAAAGTTTTACTGCGGTAGAGATCGAGCCAGTGGCAGTAAATGCGGCGCCCGCCTGGGCAAACGATGCCGCGTGGGTCATTGAGGATGTGAATGCCAGGCCAAGCAGCAGCGCAGTTAGAGAAATACGTGTGGTAAGGCTTTGCATTGTCTTAGTCCCCAGACTTTTTATTGTTATCCACCGGCTCCGCCGGCATCAGTTACATGGCCAGACACCTCGCCTGAGGCGCAAGCCGATCAAAATTCGTTTATCAAGGATTTATCATCAGGTATGGCATTGCGAAGCGCATCGACACAACTTCACAGCTACCGGGAAGTACCTGATTGATTGCATAGAGATTTAAGCCATCGGTGTTATTGAAGAGAGAAACGCTAATAGTTGCAGGACCGCAGTTAGTACCAGGAATGATTGGCGGAAGGCTCGCCACAGTGAAACTGACATTAGATAATGCGCCGAAAGCACTGGCTGTTGGACTCAATACCCATGGCAAGTTACTGACACGATACATGGCACACATGGCGTTGCTGCCAGCGATATAAACACTGGTCAGACTTGCCGTGGAACCATCGTGGGATACCCGCCCAACAAACTGGATATTACACGTTACAGGTGTCCTCATCGAAGACGGCGACTTCAGCGTCAGGGTGCCGTTAACGGTGGTAAATGATTGGTCGGCAGGAATGAAAGACGCCGCGTTGGCCATCGAAGCCGCACAAATGCACATTGCAACAGCAGTAGCACCCACGAACGTTTTCAAGCTTTCCATGTTTTTCCACCTGTCTGGTGATGTATTCACCAAGCGCAATGAACGGTGTTGTCAGCCGATCCGTTGGCTGTCCATCCCTGAACAAGCGCCTCTCGCGAGGCGCCTGCCTTCCATCGGGGTGATCAACCCTTTTTACGGAGTACGCCTATCAAGGAATTACCACGGCACCCGGTGCGGTGAGGCTCAGCGACACCACGGTGCAACTGCCGGTCAGCGTCTGGTTGGTTGCAGTGATCGTGCTGGAAGCTGGGCTGGCAGTTGACGCCAGGCCCACGGCAATAGTGGTCGGGCCGCAGTTGGTGGCAGGAATGATTGGCGGTGCACCTGCGATGGTGTAGCCAACGTTGGTCACGGTACCCGCAGTAACGGAGGTAGCCGATAGTTTCCATGGCAGGTTAGTCATCTTGGGCAATGCGCACAGGCTGTTGGAACCCGATACGGTGGCGCTATTGATATTGGCAGTACCATCGGCGTTAACAACACCCTGGAAAAGAATGTTGCAAGTCACTGGCTGCTGAAACGACGACGGCGATTTGACCGTAATGCTGCCGTTAGCGGTGATGCTTGCACCAATAGGGCTGAAAGACGCCGCACTGGCCATCGAAGCAGCACCCATGCAAACAGTCAAAGCAGTCAAAGACACGAGGGTTTTCAAGCTTTTCATTATTTTTCCTCACATGTTATGGCGAGTCATTTCGCCAGGGGTAATGGCCATGATCGAGAGGTCACGGTGAATCTGCAGAACTTCCCTTTCCAGCCAAATTTCAATTCAATTACCGCTACAACATCCCACTGTTACTCAACAACTTTGAAACTCGGCGGCATCTTGATCGACACCGTCTTGATCTTGCAGTCTTCGCCGATAGGCACATTCGACGCTTCCAGCTTGCCGGTGGCGTTATCCCAGGTTCCATCGGCAGTAGAAGGCCCGCACTTGCCGCCCAAACCAAAGGCATGCACATCCACGGCGATCTTCGACATCGAGCCGCTCCTGGTATCTTTAGCCACTAATACCCAAGGCAAGTTGATGGCTTCGACCCGGCTGCACTTGAGCCCGCCGTCGAATTCAACTTTGTCGACATTCACCGACGAGCCATCCGCCGCCACTTTGCCGGCGACCTTGATGGTGCAATCCGCGCTGATCAGCGCGCCTTTGGAAAAGCTGATGGGGCCCTGGGCAGTAAACGCGCTGCCGGCGGGTTCGATACGGGCGGCCTGGGCCTGGTGGTAAACGATCAGGCCCAGGGCAGCCAATACAATGTGCGTGGTGAACTTGGCAGGGGTTTGCATGGTGTACGTCCTTCCCTTAATTTTATTTTTGTTCGGGTCAAACAACTGTCTTGCAACTAAGCCGTACTCGAAACCGGTAAAGCCTGGGCGATGAAAACCTGCGCGATGCACAGATCCCGAGTACGCCCTACAACTGACTGCTTTCGTTAGAAGGGTCTGGTGGTGTTGCTGTACTTCTCCAGGTACTTCAAACGCTGTGAAGGTTGAAGATTGGTCAGGGTAATATCCCCGGCGTAATGATTAAGTACCCGGTGATCCATGCGTCGTCGCCACAAGTACGGTACATACGCCCAGACAATCATGCTGGCATAACCGTATGGGAGTTGCGGCGATTCATCAAAATGACGCAGTGACTGATAACTTCTGGTTGGGTTGGCGTGATGGTCGGAGTGCCGCTGCAGTTGGAACAGAAAGATATTGGTGACAATCCGATTACTGTTCCAGGAATGCCGTGGCGAGCAACGCTCATAACGACCGTTGGGCAACTTCTGGCGTTTCAGGCCGTAGTGCTCGACATAGTTCACCACTTCCAGCAGCGAGAAACCGTAGATGCCCTGGATGATCAGGAATGGAATCACTGCCGCGCCCAGCCAGGCAATCATCGCGCCCCACAACACCACGCTGTACATCCAGGCGCTGAGTACGGCGTTTTTCCAGTGCCAGGCCGGCAGGCCGAGTTTGCGCAGGCGTTCACGTTCCAGGTTCCACGCCGAGCGTGCGCTGAACCATACCGAGCGCGGCAGGAAGGCCCAGAAGCTCTCCCCCAACCGCGAACTGGCCGGGTCTTCCGGGGTGGCGACGCGCACGTGGTGGCCACGGTTGTGTTCGGTGTAGAAGTGCCCGTAGAAGGTCGGCGCCAGGGTGATCTTGGCCAGCACGACTTCCAGCAGGCGCGGCTTGTGCCCCAGCTCATGGGCGGTGTTGATGGCGATGCCGGTGGCAGCGCCAGTGGACATTGCCATGCCCAGGTAGGTGAACCAGCTCACCTGGCCATGCAGCTCGGTGCGCGCGGTGATGAACGCGGCGGTTTTCGCCAGCCAGCTCGACGGGGCCAGGGTGGCGGTGGCATGCAACAGGCCGCCATTGATAATCCAGTCGATGCCGCCTGCGGCCAGCCACCCGGTGACCACCAGGGATGAGATGACAAACAGCACGCCGGTGTAGACGATCCAGCGGTAGTAGCTTTGGGATTCGAGGTTGCTGACGGCGGACTCGGGCGGGTTACTGACGTCTTCACCCAGCAGGCCGTCGACCAGCGGGATCAGGCCGAAGATCACCAGCACACCGACCCACCACAGTTGTTGCACGCCGGTAGTGATGGCCAGGGCGCCAGAGAGAATTGGGGTTGCCAGGGGCATGATGCCGAGCCACCACAGGTGGCGCTTGCCGTCGGTCCAGACGTTCGGGGCAGCCAGGGTCTGATTCATGGCAGCCTCCGCACGACGCAGGTAGGCAGGGAGCAAAAATCAACACTGGACAGGTACACGGAGCGGTGACTGCCCCGAGAATTCAACCATGCGATAAAAGGCGTTTTTTTCATTATTTTATTCGCTCTTAGGCATTTCAAAAATTGTTTCAAATTAGACATTGAAATAATTTTTTTAAATAAATAGCGCGGAATCGTTAGGTCGTCAACTAGTTTCTTGAACCCTTTTGAACGTGACCGGGCAGTCTCTTTTTCAGCCGTTTGGTCAGGTGTCTAGGGCAAGCATTGACGAGTTCGAACCGCGAGTTCAGTCGCACAATTATTTACTCGCCAACGCAAACGGCGGGTGCAACACCGTGGCGCTTTCCGGCGGCCGGACGCGCTTGGCTATCTGCTCGACCACCGCCGCGACACGCTCGGTGGCCGTGATCGGCAACATATGCCCGCGCCCTTCCACCAGCTGCAGCTTCAGGCCCGGCACCAGGCTGGCCAGGGCCTGCCCGTGTTTGCGGAAATCCAGCACCTTGTCCTGCGCGCCATAAATCAGCCCGATCGGCAACGTCAGCTGCGGGTAGCGCTTGACCATGTCCGGCAGGAAATCGTTGACCAGGTTGATCTCGGTGGAGGCGGCATAGAAGTTCTCGGGCCGCATGCCCAACAAGCCGCCGCCACGGGTGGCGAAGTCTTCCGGGGCCGGGTCGGGGGCAAACACGCCCTTGACCACCGAGCCTTTGGTCAGCAATCCGATCGGCATGGTCAGGGTGTGCGACATAAAGCGTCGCAGCCATCCCGGGCGTATCGCCAACGACATAAACACCAGCGGCAGCAGGCGCTGGGGATGGGTCAGGGGCGCCACCAGGATCAATCCGGACACCGCGTGGGGATGGTCCAGGGCCAGGGCCAGGGCAATCGCCCCGCCGAGGGAATGCCCCAGCACCAGCGGCTTCTCCAGGTCCAGCGTCTGGATAAAGCTGGCGACTTGCCGGGCCTGGCCAGGCAGGTCCGCGGCCGTGCCGGCATGCCGGGTGGAATAACCCGACCCCGGACGATCCACGGTGATCACTCGAAAGTGCTCACGCAATTGGGCAGACAAGGCGTACGTCAAGTTGCGACTGCTGCCCATCAGCCCGTGGATCATCACCAGCGGTGGGCCCTTGCCCTCGTCTACATAATGAAAGCGCTCGCCGTTGATCTCCAGAAAGCGCCCGTTGATCGGAACAGCAGCCTCTATACGCCGTGTCATCCGGGCACTGAAGGCCCACAACACTACGCTTAATCCTACACACACACCCGCAGCGACAACCCACTCGACAGCCATAGCTCGGTCCTCTGCATCCCTGCGTTGCTGGCGGCCCGACCGGAATTGGTCAAGGCCTCAGCCATCGTCCACCCTGGACCTTAACTGTGTGCGTACAAGCTCTCGTCCGTCGGATAAGTCGCACATGAGGAACTCGGTCGTAGCCTAGACGATATTTTCAGGTAGATTATTTAAAATCTTTTTTAAAATAAATAATTCAATTTTCCTTTGCAATGGTGTTCTATCTAAAAAGCCAAAACAAAAACAAGGAGCACATCCGATGTCGACACCCGTAAGGCGCCACCGGCCCACGAGGGACAGCCTATGAATGCCCATGACACCATCGACATCGCCATCATCGGTTCCGGATTTGCCGGGCTGTGCATGGCGATCAAACTCAAGGAAGCCGGGTTCCACGACTTCTTTATTGCCGAACAGGCCGATGCTCTCGGCGGCACCTGGCGGGACAACCACTACCCCGGTTGCGCCTGCGACGTGCAATCCCATGTCTATTCGTTTTCCTTTGCGCCCAACCCGGACTGGACCCGGCAATTTGCGCCACAGGCGGAGATTCGAGCCTACCTGGAGCAGTGCGCCCGGCGCTTCGAACTGGCGCCGTTCCTGCGCTTTGGCATGGGCCTAAAGAAGGCGGTATTTGATGAGGCGCAACAGCGCTGGAGCCTGAGCTTCAGCAATGGCCGCCAGGTGAGTGCGCGGGTGCTGGTGTCGGGAATGGGCGGCCTGTCGCGCCCGGCACTGCCGGATATTCCGGGCCTGGACAGCTTCAAGGGCAAGCGCTTCCACTCCCAGCAGTGGGACCACGAGTATTCATTGAAGGGCAAGCGCGTGGCGGTGATCGGCACCGGCGCCAGTGCCATTCAGTTCGTGCCGCAGATTGCGCCGCAGGTGGCCCACCTGGACCTGTTCCAGCGCACCCCGCCGTGGATCATGCCCAAGCCCGACCGGCCGATTTCACGCTTCGAGCGCTGGGCATTCAAGCACCTGCCGTTCACCCAGAGCCTGGTACGCGGCGCGTTCTATTGGGCACTGGAAGGTCGCGTGGTGGGCTTTGCCCTGCACCCGCGCCTGATGAAAATGGTGCAGAAAATCGCCGTGCGCCACCTGCACAAACAAGTGGCCCGCCCTTCCCTGCGCAAGACCCTGACGCCGGACTACACCATCGGCTGCAAGCGCGTGCTGATCTCCAACGACTACTACCCGGCCCTGTCCCGCAGCAATGTGCAGGTGGTAACCGACAACGTGCTGCGCATCGAGGCCGACGGGGTGATCACCGCCGACGGCATCAAGCACCCGGCTGACTGCCTCATCTTCGGCACCGGCTTCCAGGCCACCGATCCGCTGCCCCGCAACTGCATCATCGGGCGCCACGGCATCGACCTGATGGACACCTGGCAAGACGGCGCCCACGCCTACCTGGGCACCACGGTGCCGGGTTATCCGAACCTGTTCCTGATCGTCGGCCCCAACACCGGGCTGGGGCATAACTCGATGATTCTGATGATCGAGGCCCAGGTCACCTACATCCTCGATGCCCTGCAGCAAATGCAGCGTCATCGCATCGCCACGGTGGACGTCAAGCCGGCGGTGGAACTGGCCTACAACGCCAGGCTGCAGGAAAAACTCAACGGCACCATCTGGTCCACTGGCGGCTGCAAGAGCTGGTACCTCGACCCACGCACCGGCAAGAACACCACGCTGTGGCCCGGCTCCACCTGGCGTTTCAAGCAGGTCACCCGGCATTTCGCCCTCAAGGACTACGTCGCCAGCCTGGTGCCGATACCGTCCACCGCGCGCCCGGCCGCAACGCCCCACACCACCGCAGAAGGGAGCCTGTCATGAAGTCATTCAACGGCCGCGTGGCGGCCATTACCGGCGCCGCTTCCGGCATGGGCCGCGCCTTGGCCCTGGCGTTGGCGCGTGAAGGCTGCCACCTGGCGCTGGCGGATAAAAACAGCCAGGGCCTGGAGCAGACCGTCGCACTGATCAAGGCCCAGGTGCTTGCACCGGTGCTGGTCACCTCGCAGGTGCTGGACGTTTCCGAGCGCCAGGCCGTGGAAGACTGGGCCGCCCGATGCGCCGCCGAACATGGCCAGATCAACCTGATCTTCAACAACGCCGGCGTCGCGCTGTCGAGCACCGTCGAAGGCGTGGACTACACCGACCTGGAATGGATCGTCGGGATCAACTTCTGGGGCGTGGTGTACGGCACCAAGGCCTTTTTGCCGTACCTCAAGGCCAGCGGCGATGGGCATGTGGTCAACACTTCCAGCGTGTTCGGCCTGTTCGCCCAGCCGGGCATGAGCGGCTACAACGCCACCAAGTTCGCCGTGCGTGGTTTTACCGAGTCCTTGCGCCAGGAACTCGACCTGCAGAAAAGCGGGATCTCGGCCACCTGCGTGCACCCTGGCGGGATCCGCACCGACATCTGCCGCAGCAGCCGGATCGACGCCAACATGACCGGCTTCCTGATTCACAGCGAACAGCAGGCCCGGGCCGACTTCGAAAAGCTGTTCATCACCGACGCCGACCAGGCCGCCAAAGTTATCCTGCAAGGCGTACGCAAAAACAAACGCCGCGTGCTGATTGGCCGCGACGCCTATTTTCTGGACCTGCTCGCCCGCTGCCTGCCTGCCGCCTATCAAGCGCTGGTGGTGTTGGCCAGCAAACGCATGGCGCCCAAGCAACGCAATGCGCCCTCGCCCGTCCTTGAAACCAACGAAGAGCACCGTCTCTGAACTGGAGTACCGACCATGCTGCCGATTCGCCGCGACCTCCGTTTTGCCCTGCCGGCCGAACGCATCAAGGACTGGCATGAACAAGGCCCGTTCATTACCCACTTTTTCAACGCACTGTCGTTGCTGTTTCCCCAGGGCGAACTGTTCTTCATGGACAGCGTGCGTCACTACCGCCAGCGCATCGAAGACCCGGAGCTGAAGAAAGAAATCCAGGGTTTCATCGGCCAGGAAGCCATGCACAGCCGCGAGCACGTGGCCTACAACGATCTGCTGCAGGCCGCAGGGCTGCCGGCGAATACCCTCGACCGTCGGCTGAAGATGATCCTCGACGCGCAAAAGAAATACCTGCCCGCCTCCTTCAACCTGGCGGTGACCATTGCCCTGGAGCACTACACCGCGATGCTCGCGGAAATCCTCCTCAGCGACCCGTCGCGGTTCGGGGATTCGGTCAAGGGTTACCAGCAGATGTGGTACTGGCATGCCCTGGAAGAAACCGAGCACAAGGCGGTGGCGTTTGATGTGTGGAACAGCGTGATCAAGCCCGGGCCCAAGCGTTATCTGCTGCGCACTTCCACCATGCTCATCACCACGGGGCTGTTCTGGCTGACGATCCTGGACTTTCACCTGCGCCTGTTGTTTGCCGACCGGCGTTCGGGCGGGCATTTGAAGGGCTTCTGGCGGATGCTCAAGTTTCTGTACGGGCCCAAGGGCGTGTTCCCGCGCATGGCGCTGCCCTGGTTGCATTACTTCAAGCCCGGGTTCCATCCCTGGGACCACGACAACCGGGCACGCCTGGCGGGTATTGACCGCCTGGTGGAGGAGATCGAGCAGGCCCATAAAGGTTATGGGCCCGCCTGAGTCCGCTTAGCGCTGGGTCGGGATCCGAATATCGCCATCCCGGCACTGGCTCTTGACGCTGCGGGGGCAGCCGGCAAACGCCAGGTCCTTGGTCAGGCACACCCGCACCTCGGTCAGCACGGCACCCTTGCAGATCACCGCAAGGCCATGGTTGCCCATGGCCGGGTTGCTCTCGCGAAACAGCGCTTCGATGTCCCGCGCGCCCAGGCCGCTTCGGACATTGAAGGGCTCAAGCTGCTGCGGGATCTTGACCACGCTGAGCGCTGCATCGGTCTTGTCCAGGTAAGCCGAAGCCTCAAGGCCGCTGCAGGTGCCGTGCTTGGCCCATTCATGCCTGAGCAGTTTGGGCGACGGGAACAGCGTCCTGCCCCGGGCGAAGTCTGCATCCGACAAGCGCGACTGCGGCTCACACGACGCCGGCCAGCCGCCCTTCGCGTACTGCGGCCACAGCCCATGCAAGACAAACCCGTAGCCCTTGCCCGAACACTGCTGGTCGTCCGGGTGCGTCAGGCAGAAGGTCGGCGACCAGGACAGCGACAACACATAAAAGTCAAACTCCCCGGCCTGCCCCTGGGCCCGTGGCGCTGCTGTCGCGGCCCCGGCCAACGCCAGGCAAAGCACAATCCAGGCTGCTTTCATTTTCATCCGTTCATTCCTTAAAAAGACAAAATCAAAGCACCGCTAAACCGCCAGGTTGGGGTTACGTTGTAGCACCCGATCCATGACCCGGTCGGTCTTCAACGCCTCGATCGCCAGTGCCGGGTGTTTGCTCTCGCCGCGAATATGCGCATTCATCCCCAGCAGGTGATGCCACTGGATATGTGCATGGTTGGGCACCTCCAGCACCTCGCTGGTCTCGCCCTCAAGCCGCAACGGCGCCTCATCGAACACCGAAAACGTGATGCGGCCCTTGCTGCCGATCATCTCCACCCGGTCTTCGCGCCGGTCGGCGACAAAGTTCCAGCAGCCCATGCCCAGCGCGCCCGAGGCGAACGTCCAGCAGGCGGTGACGGCATCTTCGGCGGCATAGCGCCCCGCCTGGCGCGCGGTAAACCCGGCCACCTCGACGATATCCCCGACCAGGTACTGGAACAGGTCAAAACCGTGGCTGGCCAGGTCGGCAAAATACCCGCCGCCGGCAATCGCCGGGTCGGTGCGCCAGTTGGCACTGCTGGCATCGTCTTCCGAAGGCGGCTTGCACAGGGTCCAGGTCAGATGACGCAATTCGCCGATGCGCCCGTCCTGCAGCCAGTCCCGCACCTGCTGGAAGCGTGGCAGGGAACGCCGGTAATAGGAGACAAACAGGTGCAGCCCGGCCTGTTCGAAGGTGCGTTGCATCAGCGCGCTTTGCTCGGCATTCAGGGACATGGGCTTCTCGACGCAGCAATGCTTGCCGGCAGCGGCCACCATCAGGCTGTATTCGAGGTGGCTGTCGGGCGGTGTGGCGATGTAGACCGCCTCCACTTCCGGGTCGTCGATCAGCGCCTGGGCGTCAGTGTAGAAACGGGCAATGCCGTGGCGTGCCGCATAATCGCGCACGGCCTCCTCGCGCCGCCCCATCACGGCCACCAGCGCAGAACCTGGCGCTTTGTAGAAGGCGGGTCCACTCTTGAGTTCAGTGACATCGCCACAGCCGATCATGCCCCAGCGTACGGTGTTCATCTGCATCTCCTTCAGGTGAGTTTTTTTCGATGGGGCAGTATCGGTGTTTTCCGGCCCCCTCTCCACCCTGCCGGATAAAGACTGAGCATGACAATTGCATTACACTTTTATGACAATCATCCAGCTGCGGGGGCACAGACGATGAAAATAAGGGCCACGGTGATTTGCGAGCACGACGGGCACATCCTGTTCGTGCGTAAAGCCCGATCGAAATGGGCATTGCCCGGCGGCAAGGTCGAGCGCCATGAGCGCCCGGCAGGTGCTGCCGCACGAGAACTGGAAGAGGAAACCGGGCTGAACGTGGACGGTTTGCTGTTATTGCAGGAGCTGAAGGCCAGCGACACCCTGCACCATGTGTTCGAGGCGTCGGTGGTGAATATCGACGAAGCCCGGCCACTGAGCGAAATCAAGGAATGCCAGTGGCATCCCTACACACGCCTGGAAGACCTGGATACCACCCAGGCCACCCAGCAAATCGTCAAATCCTTCCTGCGCCGTCTCTAAGGCGCCGCCAGTTCCGGGCTTTGCCCGCTGCGCAACAACGCCTGTCTTACCAGACCATTGGCTTTCTGCCGTTCGACAAAGGATTTGACGAACGCGGCAGCGGCTGCGTGCGCTACCGGTACCGCGACCGCCTGGCTGATGCTCATGAAGTCATCCTCCAGCAGGCGCCAGCGCTCATCCAGCCGGGTTCGCAGGTAATCCCGAACCCCGGCCGCGGCGTTCAGGCCTTGCTCGATAAACAGGTCTACGGCACCCGCCGAGGTCGGCGCGCGCACCAGTTCGGCATGCTGCACCGTGCGGCTCAGGTACAGGTCATACGCGGCACCCTGGCCGACGGCGATGCGTTGGCCCGGAGCATCGAGTTGGGTCACGCTGCCCAGGGGTGAATCCACCGCCACCAGGTACGTACCCTTGATGATCACGTAGGGCGCGCTGAAGGCTATTTCCTGCTCGCGCACCGGCTCGATGGCCAGGAATGCCACGCGCCAGCGGTCATCGCCCAGCGCGGCGAAGACCTTGCCCGCCGCATCAAAAGTGATCAACTCAAGGTCGACCGCCAACTCATCGGCCAGGGCCCTGGCCAGCGCCACCGACACGCCCTGGGGCTGGCCGTCCTCGCCGCGCTGGGCCAGCACCGGGTTGCCAAAGTTGATGGCAGCCCTGAGCACACCCTCGGGGGCCAGTTGTTGCAGTACCTGCGGGTCAATCATTACGCGCTCCTTGAACGGTTCTTTGCACGGTCTTGCGAATGACGAAGGGCAAGACGCCGCCGTGTTCAAGGTAACCAACCTCCTGCAACGAGTCGAGGCGCAAGGTCAGGGGGGTACGCGTGGTCTCACCGGTGGCGCGGTCAATCTGCAAGGTGATCGGGTTGTCGCCGACCTGCAACGCGTCCAGGCCGAGGAAGCTCAGGGACTCACTGCCGTCGAGGTTCAAGTCCTGCACCGATGCGCCCTCATCGAACACCAGCGGCAACACGCCCATGCCGATCAGGTTACTGCGATGGATTCGCTCGATGCTGCGGGCCACCACCACCTTGATCCCCAGCAGGGTCAGGACCTTCGCTGCCCAGTCGCGGCTGGAGCCGGCACCGTAGTTGATCCCGGCGAACAACACGGTGGGTGTACCGGCGTAGCTTTGCGCGGCGAGGTACAGCGGCAGGTAGTCGCTGCGGTCGGCATTCCAGGCCCAGACGCCCTGGCGCGGGGGCTGGTCGCAGGACAGCAGATTGTTCAGGCGCGGGTTGGTAAACGCGCCGCGCACCATCACTTCGTGGTTGCTGCGCCGGGTCGAATACTGGTTGAGGTCCGCCAGCGCTTCACCGCGCTCCCGCAGCCAATGCCCGGCCAGGCTGTCGGCCGGAATCGTGCCCGCCGGGGAGATATGGTCGGTGGTGACGTTATCCCCCAGCACCACCAAAGCTCGGGAGTTGCTGATGGCCAAGGACGCGGCCGGCACCGGCGTTACCCCGGCAAGGTACTGCGGGCGGCGCAGGTAAGTGGAGGCCGGGTGCCAGGCAAACTGCACGCTGGCGTCGGCTTCCAGCGCCTGCCAATGGTGAGTGCCTTGCCACAGCAGTGCCTGGCGCTGGTGAAACAGCGCCGGGCGCACCACCGCCGCCACTTGCGCGGCCACCTCGGCTTCGCTGGGCATTAACTCATGCAGGAACACCGGCTGGCCGTGGGCATCCATCGCCAGCGGTTGGGCCGACAGGTCGGTGTCGATGCTGCCGGCAATCGCATAGGCCACGCACAACGCGGGCGAGGCAAGGTAGCCGGCAGGGACTTTCGGGTTGACCCGGCCTTCGAAATTGCGGTTGCCCGAGAGCACCACCACGCCTTTCAAGCCCTGCTCGGCGAAGGTCTCGACATGGCGTTCGAGGCTGCCGGAATTACCGATGCAGGTCATGCAGCCAAAGCCCGCCAGGTCGAAACCCAGCGCGGCGAAATCCTCCAGCAAGCCGGCGGCTTCCAGGTAATCGGCCACCACCCGTGAGCCTGGCGACAGCGACGTCTTGACCCACGGTTTGCGCGTCAGCCCACGGGCATGGGCATTGCGGGCGAAGAGCCCGGCCTGGATCATCTGCGCCGGGTTGGCGGTGTTGGTGCAACTGGTGATGGCCGACATCACCACCGCGCCATGGGTGATCGGCACCTGGAATGACGGCTCGAAGAAATCCTGCTTTTGCGCGCTTACATGCTGATGAAACGACGCCCCGGCGTGGGCCAGGGACTGGCGCTGATGGGGCTGATGCGGGCCGGCGACACTCGGTTCAACCTGCGCCAGATCCAGCTCGATCAACTCATCGAACACCGGCTCGGGATCGTCGTCCCGGCGCCACAGAGATTGCGCCGACATGTAGGCCGAGACCTTGTTGATCAAGGCCTGCGGGCGCGCACTCAGGGTCAGGTACGCCAGCGTCTCGTCATCAAACGGGAAAAACACCACGGTGGCACCGTATTCCGGCGCCATGTTCGCCACGGTGCCCCGCGCCGCCCAACTCAGGGACGCCAGGCCCGGTCCGGTGAACTCGACAAACTTGCCGACCATGCTGCGCCGGCGCAGCAGTTCAGTCACCGTCAGTGCCAGGTCAGTGGCCGTCACGCCGTCGCGCAACGCATTGGTGACGCGAATGCCCACCACCTGCGGATAAGGAATCGGCACCGGTTCGCCGAGCATCGCCGCCTGCCCTTCCAGCCCGCCAACGCCCCAGCCCAGCACGCCGATGGCATTGATCATCGGCGTGTGGCTGTCGGTGGCGACCATGCAGTCGGGGTGCAACAGCACGTGGCCGTTGCGCGGCGCGCTTTCCCACACCACCTGGGCGATGGACTCCATGTTCATCTGGTGGATGATCCCGGTGCCCGGCGGGATCACCTTGAAATTATCCAGGCTGGCCTGGGCCCACTTGATAAAACGGTAGCGCTCGCTGTTGCGGCGAAAATCGATGTCCAGGTTGGCATCCACCGCGCCCGCCTCGGCGTAGTGCTCGACGATCACCGAATGGTCGATGGTCAGCACCGCCGGGATCGAAGGGTTCACCGCCCGTGGATCACCGCCCAGCTCGGCCACCACATCGCGCATGCCGGCGAAATCCGCCAGGGCCGGCAGGCACGTGGTGTCGTGGAACATCAGCCGGTTGGGCTGGAACGGCACCTCGCAATCCGGCCCTTCGCCGATGGCCCGCGCCACTACCTGTGGCAACGAAGCCGGGGCGCAGCGGGCAATGTTTTCCAGGAGAATGCGCACGGAATACGGCAGGCGCTGCAGTTGCGTCGGGGTCAGCAACTGGTGCAGGTCGATCCAGGCAAAGCGCTGGCCGTCGATGTCGAGGTGACTGAGATACTCACTCATAGCTGTTTGAATACCCGCTCGATACGCTCAAGGCCCCAGTCCAGTTCTTCGCGGGTAATGGACAACGGCGGTGCGATGCGCAGTACGTTTTCGTGGGTTTCCTTGGTCAGCAGCCCTTCGGCCAGCAGCGCTTCGCAGATGGGCCGCGCATCGCGGTCCAGTTCCACGCCGACCCACAAGCCACGCCCGCGAATCTCGCGGATGGCCGGCGAGTGCATGGCCTTCAGGCGCTCCACCAGGTAATGGCCCAGTTGCGCGCTGTTATCGATCAAACCCTCCTCTTCCAGCACCTTCAACGCTTCCAGGCCAATGGCCGCCGCCAACGGGTTGCCGCCGAAGGTCGAGCCGTGGCTGCCGGCGTCGAACAGGTCCATGATCGAATGATCAGCGACGAACGCCGACACCGGCATGATCCCGCCGCCCAGGGCTTTGCCGAGGATCAATGCATCGGGGCGAATGCCTTCGTGCTGGAAGGCAAACCACTTGCCGGTACGGCCCAGGCCGGACTGGATCTCATCGAGGATCAGCAAGGTGTTGGTCTGGTCGCACAGCTGGCGCAGTTCCCGCAGGAAACCTGCGGGCGGCACGCGAATGCCGGCCTCGCCCTGGATCGGCTCGATCAGCACCGCGCAGGTGTCGGCGGTAATGGCTTGGCGGAAACTCTCGATGTCACCGAAGCGCGCCTCGGTGAAACCGTTGCAGAATGGGCCGAAGTCGGCCTTGTAGTCCGCCTCCGACGAGAAGCCGACGATGGTCGAGGTGCGGCCGTGGAAATTGTTGTCGGCCACCACGATGTTGGCCTGATTGGCCGGGATGCCCTTGATCCGGTAGCCCCAGCGTCGCGCCGCCTTGATCGCGGTTTCCACAGCTTCGGCGCCACTGTTCATCGGCAGGGCCGAGTCGAAGCCCGTGATGCGGCACAAGGTCTTGAGGAAGTTGCCCAAGGGTTCGCTGTAGAACGCCCGGGACACCACGCTGACCTTGTCGATCTGCGCCACGGCGGCGGCGCGGATGCGCGGGTGGACATGGCCGTGGCTGACGGCGGAATAGGCCGACATCATGTCCAGGTAGCGCTTGTCATCATCGCCAATGGCCCAGACGCCCTCGCCCTTGACGATCACCACCGGCAAGGGGGAATAGTTGTGGGCGCAGAATTGGTTTTCGAGGGTGATTGCCGGGTTGGGGTGCATGGTGGGGATGTCCTGCCGAATAAATAATGAATGAACAACAAAGACCCAATGTGGGAGCGGGCTTGCTCGCGAATGCGGAGGGTCAGACAACATCTCCGGCGACTGACCCTCCGCATTCGCGAGCAAGCCCGCTCCCACATTTTGACCGTATTCCATAGCTGGCAAATCAGGCGCTGAGTAGCTTGCCGCTGCGAATCGGCGTGGCACCGGACACCCGGCCCAGCGGATCCCCCGGCTTCACAAAGCGCACGTCACGGCGCATGTACAACACGCCGGTGTTGTGGCTGCAAACCGTGGTGGCCTGCCCACTGTGGGGATCAACGATATCGAACAACGCCTGCCCGGCCTCGATGCGACTGCCCACCGCCGCCCGGTGTACCAGCACCCCGGCGCACGGCGCATAAAACTGTTCGCTGCCGGCCAACGGCGTCGCCGGGTTGCGCAGGGCTGGCAATGGCCGTGGCGCGCCTTCAACCGCGCCCAGGTGGGTCAGGTAATCAATGATCGCCGTGGCGTCATGTTCTGCCAGTTCATAGGACACATCCCGCTGGCCACGATGCTCGACGGTCACCGCCACGCTGCTGTCCGGAATCGGAAACCGATCGCCAAACCGCTCACGCAGGTTGACCCACAGCAGGTACAGCGCCTCATCGAACGAGTTGGCCTGGGAATCGGTGGCCAGCAACGAGGCTTCAGAGCCGATGTAGCGCGCCAGCGGCTCCACGGTCGCCCACACTGCCTCGCCGGTGTACACATGCATCGCCGCTTCGCGGGAGCAGTGCAGGTCCAGCACGATGTCGGCATCGTGGGCCAGCAGCATCAGGGTGCGTTGCAGCGACTGGAATTCGTCCAGCGGCGCCGCGTCCAGCAGACATTCGCCCCAGGCCTGGCGGATCAGTTGGCGGTTGGCGTCGATGTCCTGGCCCAGCAGGTGCTCGATCTTGTCGGCGATTGCCTGGTACGGCACCGGAAAGCCCCGGTTGTAATTACGCCCGCTGCCCAGTTCGAAACGCCCGCTGGGCGCGCCCATGATGTATTGGCTCAGCCCGGTGGGGTTGGCCACGGCCACCAGCACGATTTGCGCATTCAGCCGGTTGGCATTTTCCAGTTCTGCCAATTGCCGGCGCAGGTGCGCGGCCACCAGCAGCGCCGGAGTTTCGTCGGCATGCAGCGCCGCCTGGATATAGATTTTTCGACTTGCACCCATTGCACCGTAATGCTCACTGTCCACGTGCCTGTGGGTGCCTTGTGTCGCTTGCAGCAAGGGGTGTGATTTAAGTTTCATAAACCGGAAATCTCGATATTCGAGTGATGAACGCTGAAGAAATATTAACGAGCCGGCGTGATCGTCTGTAAGGGCGGCCCACACTATCTTGATCTGGTAATCCGATCAGTGTGGGAGCTGGCTTGCCTGCGATGGCGGTGGGTCAGCCAGCCTATTCCGTGACTGACCCACCGCCATCGCGGGCAAGCCCGCTCCCACAGTGGGTGGTTACCAGAGCGCCAGGGTGTAACCCAGCATCACGCGGTTCTCGTTAACGTCGTTGAAGTAGTTGCCTTTGCTCAGCGCATTGCGCCAGCGCATCGACACGCCCTTGAAGGGCCCGTTCTGCACCACGTAGCCCAGGTCCAGGTCGCGCTCCCACTCGCGGCCTTCGCGGTTGAAGCCGAGCACTTCAGCCGAATCACCCTTGGCGTACTTGATCCCAAACAACAGGCCCGGCAAGCCGAGATCGGCGAAGTTGTAGTCGTAGCGGGCGTGCCAGGCTCGCTCCCTGGTTTGGGTGAAGTTGCTGAACTGGTACTCGGTGAACAGGTAGGTGATGGAGCCGTCCAGGTAGGTAAACGGCGTGGTGCCGTATTGCTGCTGGAAGCCGCCGCCGATGCTGTGCCCGCCGTACTGGTAGGTCAGGCGGCTGCTCAAGGCGCTGTTGTCGACCTTGCCCGCCAGGCCCGCGCCGTCCTTGTCCGACTTGAAGTAGCGCACGTCGGTTTTCAGCGTGCCCGGCCCCAGGCCGAAGTTGTTCTTGAAGCCCACGTATTGCTGCTGGTAGATGCTGTCCAGCGCCGCGAAGTGGTAGCTGAGCAAGGTGTTTGGGGTCAGCGAGTAGTCGCCACCGGCAAAGCGAAACTGGTCGCTCAGGGCGGTGCTCTTGTAGACCTTGCTCACCGTGGTCAGCTTCATGTCTTCGTAGTTGGTGGAGTCACGGTCCTTGGCCTGGTCGATCTGCCCGAGGGTGATTTTCAGGTTGCTGATGTCGTTGGACACCAGCTGGGTGCCGCTGAAGGACTGCGGAAACAGACGGCTGGTGTTGGGTTGCAGGATCGGAAGGTCCGGCACCAGGTAGCCCACACGCAGCTCGCTTTTGGCGAAGCGGGCCTTGGCGGTCACCCCAAGCTTGGAGTACTCGTCGGAGACATTCTTGTCGCTGTCACGCTGCAGCAAACCGGTGCCGGACAGCCCCGGGCTGGAGTCGAGTTTCACCCCCAGCATGCCGGTCAGGTCCAGGCCGAAGCCCACGGTGCCTTCGGTGAAACCGGACTTGATACCGAGGATAAAACCTTGGGCCCACTCGGCGCGCATCGACTGGGAAGCGGCCTCGCGGTAGTCACGGTTGAAGTAGTAGTTCTTCAAGTCCAGCGTACCGCTGCTGTCCTTGATGAAGTCTGCATGGGCCAGTGACGGGACCAGCCCGCTGCTGACAACGCCGACGCCGGTGATGAGTTGAGTCAGGGATTTTTTCATTTTTTTAGCTCCTGGCAGTGGGGTGGGGGTTGGTGTTTTTATTGTTCTTCGGGCATGGCTTCGCCGTTCGCACAAATCGGCGATTTGCGCGGCGGGTGACGTCAGTCCTGGGTTACAGCGCTAGCGGTACGGGGCCCTGGCGGATGCGGTAGCCACCGTTTTCAAGTTTCTCCAAGGGGCTGGCGGCGGCCAGCAGCTTGCGGGTATAGGGGTGCTGCGGGCGGTCGAAGATCTCGTCGCGGGCACCCATTTCCACCACCCTGCCCTCGCTCATCACCGCCACCCGGTGGGCGATGCGTTCCACCGCCGCCAGGTCGTGGGAGATGAACAGGCAGGCAAAGCCGTACTGCGCCTGCAGGCGTTCGAACAGCTCGAGGATCTGCTTCTGGATGGTCATGTCCAACGCCGAGATCGGCTCATCGGCAATCACCAGTCGCGGGTGCCGCACCAGCGCCCGGCCAATGGCCACGCGTTGACGCTGGCCACCGGACAACTGGTGCGGGAAGCGGTCGACAAACTGTTCCGCCAGGCCGATGTCCACCAGGGTTTTCGCCACCCGCTCACGACGCTGCGCGGGCGTCATGCCGGGCACATGGCGCAGGGGTTCGGCGAGGATGTCGCCAATCTTCATGCGCGGGTCGAGGGACGAATACGGGTCCTGGAAAATCATCTGGCATTGCAGGCGATGGTCGCGGTTGCCGGCCTTGAGAATGTCCACGCCCTCAAACTCGATGGCACCGGAACACGGGCTGTTCAGGCCGACAATCGCCCGGCCGAGGGTGGTCTTGCCCGAGCCGCTGCCGCCCACCAGCGCCAGGGTTTCCCCCGGGGCGATGGACAGGTTGGCCGCATGCACCACCCGCTTGAACTGGCTGCGGCCCCACAGGCTGCGCGGCCCCGGGTGCTCGATACACACGTCCTTGACCGTCAGCAACGGCCGGTCCGCCTTGGGCAAGGCTGCCAGGGTGCCGCGCCGCGGCAGGGCCTCGAGCAGTTGCCGGGTGTACTCGGCCTTGGGCGCCAGCAGGATCTGCTCGATGGTGCCCTGCTCCACCGCGCGGCCTTCGCGCATCACCACCACTTTGTCGGCGTAGCGCGCCACCAGCGACAGGTCGTGGCTGATAAACAGGATCGCCGTGCCCTGCTCGCGCGTAAGGTCGAGCATCAGTTTCAACACGTCCAGTTGCGCCAGGCAATCCAGGGCCGTGGTGGGCTCGTCGGCAATCAGCAAGGCCGGGCGCAGCAGCATCACCGAGGCGAGCATGATGCGCTGGCGCATGCCGCCGGAGAACTCGTGGGGAAACGCCGCCAGGCAACGCTCGGCGTCCTTGATGCCGATATGCCCGAGCATCTCCAGGCTGCGCTCGCGGATCTGCGCATCGCTCAGCCTGGTGTGCAGGCGCAGGCCCTCGGCCATTTGCTCGCCGATGCTCATGGACGGGTTGAGGGACACCATGGGTTCCTGGAACACCATGCCGATCTTCGCCCCACGCAACTGGCGCAGTTGCTCAGGCGCAAGGCTGCCCAGGTCATGGCCCTGGAAACGCACCTGGCCGCTGCATTGTGCAAGCGGCGGTGGCAACAGGCCGATGGCGGCGCGGGCGGCCATGGTTTTGCCGCTGCCGGACTCGCCCACCAGCGCCACGATTTCGCCGGGGGCGATGGTGAAGCTCAGGTCGTTGACCGCCAGCGGGCCGTTGGCCCCCACGCGGATTTTCAGCTTGTCGACTGCCAGAAGGATGTCAGTCATGGTCATTTACTCATCCGCGGGTCGAGACGATCGCGCAAGGCATCGCCACACAGGTTGAACGCCAGCAACGCCATGGCGATGCAGACACCGGGAAACAGCCCCAGCCAGCTGGCCGTGGCGATATACGGCCGGCTGGCGGCGAGCATGTTGCCCCAGGTGGCGGCCGGCGGCGGGACGCCCAGGCCGAGGAAACTCAGGGAGCTTTCCGCCAGGATCGCCCAGCCGAACATACTGGTGGCCAGCACGCACACCGGCGCCACGCAGTTCGGCGCGATGTGCCGCAGCACGGTGTACAGCTCGGAGTTACCGATCACCCGCGAGGCTTCGACAAACTCTTTCTCGCGCAACGACAACACCGTGCCGCGCACCACCCGCACCACCGACGGTGTGTAGGCCAGGCTCAAGGCAAACACGATGCCGTACAGGCTCGGGCCGATGATCGCCATCAAGCCCAGGGCCAGCAGGATCCCGGGAAACGCCAGCAACGCATCGTTGACCATCATCAAGCCCCGGTCGACCCAGCCCCGCAGGAACCCGGCCAGCAGGCCCAGTACCGTGCCGGCGGTGATCGCCAGCGTCACCGTCAACACACTCACCCACAGGCTGGTGTGCGCGCCGATCATCAGGCGGCTCAGCACGTCGCGACCGTACTCGTCAGTGCCCAGCCAGTGCGCGGCGGTGGGCGCCTGCAAGCGCGCCAGCAGGTTCAAGGCCAACGGGTCATGGGGCGTCCAGACCAGGCCCAGCAAGGCCATGATCAACAACAAGGCCAGCAGCAGCGCACCGATCAGCGCGTTCAGCGGCGGCACACGCCAGGCCCTGGGGGCACGCGCCGGTGCCGGCAACAGCACCTCGGGTGCGACAGGTAGAGGCTTATTCATAACTTAACCCTGGGGTCGAAGAGCGGGTACAGCAGGTCCACCAACAGGTTGACCAGCACATAAACAAAGGTCACCAGCAGCAGGCAGCCTTGCAGCACGGGGTAGTCCCGGGCGTAGATGGCGTCGACCATCAGCCGGCCGATACCTGGCAGGGTGAACACGGTTTCGAGCACCGCGATGCCGCTGAGCAGGTTGCCGAGGATCAGGCCGATCAGGGTCAGGGTCGGTGCAAACGAGTTGCGCAGCGCATGGCGCCACAACACCGCCCGCTCCGACAAACCCTTGGCGCGGGCATGGGTGATGTACTCCAGGCGCAGCACTTCAATTGCACTGGCCCGGGCCATGCGGGTGATCGCGCCGAGTTCCACCAACGTCAGCGTGACAATCGGCAGCACGATAAAACTCAAGGCCTGCCACGGCGATTGGCCGAACGACACGTAACCCACCACCGGCAGCCAGCCGAGCTTGATGCCGAACGCGTAGAGCAACAGCAGGCCCAGCCAGAAACTCGGGATCGACAGCAACAGGGTCGCGGTGGAGACCACGCCAAAGTCCAGGGAACTGTTCTGTTTCCACGCCGAGAGCAAGCCCGCCGGTACCGCAATCAACGCCGCGAGCAACACCGAGACCAGCACGATCCCGGCACTCACCTGGAAGCGGTCAAGGATCAGCGGCAACACCGCTTCATTGGTGGTGATGGAATGCCCGAGGTCGCCGCTGAGCACCGCCTTGAGCCAGATCACAAACTGCAGCGGCAGCGGCTGGTCCAGGCCCAGGGACGCACGGGCGACCTCCAGGCTGTGGGCATCGGCCATGTCGCCGAGCATCAGCAGCGCCGGATCACCGGGCACCAGGCGGATGATCGCGAACACCATCAGCGAGATCAGCAGCAAAGTCGGGATCGACATCGCCAGCCGTTGAAAGATGAAACGCAACATCCTCAGTTACTCCCGGTCGCAGGCACGCTGACGGTCCACAGGCGCGGCTTGGACACCGGCCAGGTGCGCAGGCCTTTGACGTAATCACGGCTGGCGGCGATGGCGTTGCCGTTGTACATCGGGATCATCGGCACGTCCTTGAGCATCTGCTGATGCAGTTGGTCGAACAGCGCCTGGCGCTTGCTGATATCGCCTTCGCGCTGGGCTTCACGCAGCCATTCCTGGGCCTGGGGGTTGTCCCAGACCTTGCGCGCTTCCTTGTCCTTGTCGCCGGTCATCGAGTCGAAACTCAGGGCCGGGTCAAGGCGTTCGGAATACGGGAACGCCATCATCTGGTAGTTGCCGGTCTGGTAGCGCTCCAGCTGGGTGCCCCACTCCAGGGTTTCCAGTTCCAGGTTGATGCCGCTGGCCTTGGCCATGGCTTGCACGAACACGCCCATGTCGAAGATCGCGGCGTAGCGCTTGTTGACGATCAGTTTGATTGGCTGGCCTTTATAGCCAGCTTCCCGCAGCAGTTGGGCGGTCTTGGCCGGGTCGAAATCGAAGCCCTGGTTCTCGATTGCCTGGTGGTAGTGGCTGCCACTGGCGACCATCGAATTGTTGGCCTGGGAACGGCCACCGGTCAGGGCGGCGACGATTTGTGCGGAGTCCAGCGAATGGGCGATGGCCTGGCGCAGGCGCACATCTTTGAGCAAGGGGTCGCGGGTCTGGAACAGCAACGCGTTGACTGACATGGTGCCGCTGGAGGTGACCTTGATGCCGGGGTTGGCAGCCAGTTCGGTGGCGTCCAGCGGCGTGACGTCAATCAGCAGGTCGACGTTCTTCGACAGCAAGGCCGCCTTGGCCGCCGCCGGGTCCGGGATCACCAGCAGGCGCACGCGGTCGAGGGTTGTGTTTTTATTGCCGGTGTAGCCATCCGGCTCTTTCTCGTCCCGCGGGGTGTAGTTGGCGTTGCGCAGCAGGTCGATGTATTGGCCGGGCTTCCACTCGCCCAGGCGGAACGGGCCGGTGCCGATGGGGGCTTTCCACTGGCCGTCGACCACCGAGTCGGGGTGCAGGATGCCGCTGCCACCGCATTCCGGCAGCGCGGTGCTGGTGAGGAACAGGCCGTTGGGCTTGTCCAGGGTAAACACCACGGTGAGTGGGTCCGGGGCGCTCATGTCGACGATTTTCGCGCCGCCATGGCCGTCGAATTCAGGGGCGCAGCGCCATTGGGTTTTCGGGTCGAGGTAGTGTTTCCAGGTCCACAGCACTTCGGCGGAGGTCAGTGGCGCACCGTTCTGGAACTTGACCCCGTTGCGCAGGTGGAAGGTGTAGCGCAGGCCGTCGTCGGACACCTGCACGTCTTTGGCCAGCAGCGGGCCGACGGTGGCATCTTCACGGAAGGCCACCAGTCCTTCGGTAATGTGCAAGATGACGGCGTCGGAATTGGTGTCACGGTTGACGCCTGGCTCGGTGCTGCGAATGTCGGCGTTCAACGCGACTTTCAATAGATTCTCGGCGTGGGCAGTGCCCACCAGCGCGGCGGACAAGGCGCCAGCCAGGAATAAAGTCTTGTTCATGATAAATGCACCTTGAATGATCCTTACGCTTGGGTTCGGACGCTGGCAGGACCCAAAAAGAGGCACGGCCGAACACCTGAATAGTTGTTGTTGTTTTAGTCGCTGATTACGGTTTGCGAATGTTCCTGGAACGATCTTATTCGCCACCCGATCAACTTGAGAAGAACGCTCCGAGTGATCGGGCTCGGTTTATCCGATCATCAACCGTCCGTGGGTTGCCCTGGCCTTACCGTACCGAGAAATCAGGGCCTTGAGCTGGAAAAGATGGGGTTTTCCTGATCAGAAATAATGATCGCGATCATCCAGACCGATCTGTGCTCACCTATAGTCATCAGATAAGCTGGCTGGCATTCAATGGTTTAAATGCAGCACTGAGCGAGCCCACCGTCATGACCCTCACCCATCTTCGCGCGTTCTGCTCCGTGGTTGAAAAAGGCAGCTTCCGCTCGGCCGCACGCCAGTTGGATGTGGCCCAAAGCACATTGACCCAGTCAATCCAGACCCTCGAAAAGGAACTCGGGGTGGTGCTGCTGCAACGCTCCAACCAAGGCATCAACCTGACCCCGGCCGGCGAGGTGTTCCTGGCCCGTGCCCGTTCCATCACTCTCGACTGCGAACGTGCCCTGCTCGACCTGCAACCCTGGAAAGGCGAGCCCGAAGGCCATATCGCCCTGGGCGTCACCTCCGAACCCTTGGCCGAATTGCTGCTGCCGGTATTGAGCAATTTCACCCAGCGCTTCCCGCGCATGCAGGTGCACGTGGCCAGCGGCACCACCAAGGGCCTGGTGGAAAAAGTCCGCGATGGCCGCCTGGATTTCGTCTTGTGCCCGCTGGCGCCCAACGTGGCCGATATCGACCTGGCCATCGACCGCCTCTACAGCTCAAACGCCGGCATCATTGCGCGCAAGGGCCACCCGCAGGCCCACGCAAAATCCGTGCAAGCCCTCACCGACTGCCAGTGGATCAGCGTACGCCCGGCCGGCGTAGTGGGCGGCGCGGAGAACCGCTTGATCGAGCTGTTCCGTACCCAGGGCCTGGCGCCGCCAAAGATTGCGATCACCACTGATTCGTTGCTGGAAACCCTGCACATCGTTTCGGAAACCGATTACCTGACCATCGAGCCGCGCATGCTGCCGGGGATGAAGCTGTTTTCCAGCGCCCTGACCACCATCGCCATCGAAGAACCGCTGGCGACCCGTGATGTATGCCTGATCAGCCGCCGTTCATCGCCGCTCACCAGCGTCAGCCAGGAACTGACCAGCATGCTGATTTCCTATTCGCGGCTGGTGCACCGCAGTCGTTGATTTCCCTCCCCCTACGAGCCTGTTTATGCCCATGTCCTACGATGGTTTGTCCCGCGCCAGCGCCAGCAGCGTCGGCGTTGATCCCGAGCACCTGATTGCCTTTCTCGATGAAGTGAAAGCGGCCGGCCTCGACCTGCAAGGCCTGATGCTGCACCGCCACGGCCACGTAGTCGCCGAAGGCTGGAGCTGGCCGGTGGATCCCAACGAGCCACGGGTATTGCACTCCGTGGCCAAGAGCTTCACCGCCTGCGCCATTGGCCTGGCCGTGGATGAAGGCTTGCTGAAACTGGATGACCGGCTGGTGGCGTTCTTTCCGGAGTGTGTGCCGGTGGGTGCCGACCCGCGCCTGGCGGACATGACCGTAGAACACCTGCTGACCATGCGCACCGGCCACGCCGCCAATACCTCGGGTTCAGTGTGGCGGGGGATCGAGACCAGCTGGATTGCCGAGTTCTTCAAGATCCCGCTGGCCTATGCACCGGGCACCACCTACGTCTATACGAGTGCGGCCAGCTACATGCTCTCGGCGCTGATCAACAAGGTCACCGGGCAAACCTTGCACGCGTACCTCAAGCCCCGGCTGTTTGTACCGCTGGATATCCATAATGAAAGCTGGGACATCGGCCCCGATGGCGTGAATCCCGGCGGCAATGGCTTGAAGGCGCCGACCTCGGCCATGCTCAAGCTGGGTGTGCTGCATGCACAAGGCGGCGTGTGGCATGGCAAGCAGGTTCTACCGGCGGCCTGGGTTGCAGTGGCCACCCGACCACAAGGCGGGCCGGACAGCCGCTACGGTTATCACTGGATGATGAAACCGGCACACGCCTTCAGCGCTGTCGGGGTGTTTGTGCAGATGGCGATGGTGTTCCGCGAGTACGGTGCAACGCTGGTGGTGATCGGCGGGATGAAGAATTCGGCGGAGCTGATTCCGTTTGTCGAGCGGCATTTTCCGGCGGCGTTTGGCGATGATTGCACGGTCAAACCCGAAGCGGATTCACGGTTGGAGCAACGTCTGGCGAGCATGGCACAGCGGCCTGAGTTGCTTTCAGCGTGTGCAGGGCCGAGAGATTTCACGGGCGTGTATCAGGTAGAGCCCAACGGGCTGGATGTGCAGCAATTGGCGTTCGCCGTCGAAGGCAATGTACTGCGCTTCCAACTGACCGACAGCAAGGCGACTCATGCCCTAGAGGTGGGGATTGATCACTGGATCGCCGGCACCACCAACATGCCGGGCCGGGCGTTGCACCACGGTTATGAGTTCAAGGATGCGCAGATCGTTGCCGGCGCGCGCTGGCTGGATACCAGGACGCTGGAGATGACCTGGATCTACCCGCAAACCGCGTTTCGCGATCGGGTGGTATGCGGGTTTGACGGTGACCGCGTGAGCGTGGCGCGTACGGTCAACGTCAACAGTGCCGGGAAGGAACAGGAAGTCTTAGTCGGGAACAGCCGGTAATGCTCGCTTGTGGGCGGTCTTGAGGTAGGCGCTCTCGACAATCGCCCTCACCCGCTCACTCACTGCCTCGCCCATCAGGTAGCGGTCGATCTCGTCATAGCTGCAGCCATACGCCAACTCATCCGGCTTGCCCGGTGCCAGTTCTTCCAGGTCGGCGGTCGGTGCCTTGGCCACCAACTGCCGTGGCCCGCCAAGGGCGCTGGCCAGCAGGCGCACCTGGGTCTTGGTCAGCCCTGAGAGCGGCGCCAGGTCGCAGGCGCCGTCACCGAACTTGGTAAAAAATCCCATCAGCGCCTCCGCGCCATGGTCGGTGCCCACCACCAGGCCGTTGTGCAGGTTCGCCACGGCGTACTGCGCCATCATCCGCGCCCGGGCCTTGACGTTGCCCTTGATAAAGTCGATGCGTTCGGCGCTGGCTTGCGCGGCAGACAGGCTGCCCATCAGCCCGTCGACGCAGGCGGCGATGTTCAGCGTCTCGATCCGGTCCGGTGCGATAAAGTCCAGGGAAGCCTGGGCGTCGCGCTCGTCCGCCTGGGTTTTATAGGGCAGGCGCATGGCAATAAACCGCGCCTCGTAGTCTTCGTTGCGCAGTTGTTCCACTGCCAGTTGGCACAGCCGCCCGGCGGTCAATGAGTCGACACCGCCGCTGATGCCCAGCACCAGCGCATGGCAGCCGGACTGGCGCAAGGTGCCCTTGATGAAGTCGATGCGCCGTTGCAGCTCAGCGCCCTCGCCTCCCTTGCCGAGCAGCCGGTTGATCTTCAGTTCTTGTGCGATACGTGCCTGAGTGTCCATGTCACACCCCCAGTTGCGGATTGACGTTGCCGACGTTGAACACCTGCGCCGCATACTGCAGGAACGAGGCGTCTTCGCAGACGTTCTTGATCGGGTCATCGGAGAATTTCACCACCGGCTCGCCGTGCACCCGCACCAGTTTCATCACGATGCTCAGCGGCTCCACTCCGTCGACATCACAGGCCAGGCTGGTGCCCATGCCAAAGCCGAACTTGGCCTTGCCCCGCACGTGCCGCAGGATCGGCAGGCATTTCTCGAAATTCAGGCCATCGGAGAACATCAGGTCCTTGGTCATCGGGTCGATGCCCAGCTCCTTGTAGCGGGCCAACACCTTGTCGGCCCAGACGATCGGGTCACCGGAGTCCTGGCGCAAACCGTCGTACAGCTTGGCAAAGTACAGGTCGAAATCCTTGAGGAAAAAGTCGGTGCTGATGCAGTCGGTCAGGGCGATACCCAAGCGCCCACGGTATTCGCGCACCCAGTTTTCCAGCGCCGCATTCTGGCTTTCCCGCAGCCGCCCCAGTTGCTGGTGCACCATCAGCCACTGGTGGGCCATGGTGCCGATCAGCGGCAGGTCGAATTCGTAGGCCAGGTGCGCATTGCTGGTGCCGATGAACTGGCCGGGAAAGTCGCGGCGCATGATGTCGACCACTTCACGCTGGGCCTTGAACGACAACCGCCGGCGGGTGGAGAAGTCCGAGACACGCAGGTCGGCCAGTTCGTCGCGGGTGAGGTTTTTCTCCAGCCAGTCGAATTTCTGGTAGAGCTTGCGGGTGACGTCTTCGAGGCTGACGTCGGGGTATTTGTCGCGGTTGCGCAGCTCGCTGACCAGGGCCAATACCGGCTGTTCGAACATGATGCAGTGCAGCATCGGGCCGACCACGCGGACGTTCAGTTGGCCGTCGATTTCACTGACGTGGATATAGCGCAGGTTGAAGCGGAACAGCCCCAGGAAGCGCTCGAAATCCGGGGTCAAGTACTCACGGCGCTGGTTGAACAGAAAGCGCAGCTCGCCTTCGCGCATGCTGAGGCCGGCGAGTTTTTCCAGCTCCACCCGCAGCTCGGGAATCAGGTGCCCCAGTTTCTCTCTGGAGCGGACGATGAACTGGTATTCCACATCGACATTCGGGTGCTGGTGCAACACGGCCTGCATCATGGTGAAGGTGTAGTAGTCGGTGTCCAGCAGGCCCTGGATCACAGCGTTTTCGTAGTCGTATGCACTTTCCATGAGGTACTCCTTAACGCGCGGCCATCGCGGCCAGTTCTTCCCGATTGCGGGTAATTACAACGCCTGCTTGTTGCAAATGGCTGACCGCCTGCACACCGCCCTCCTCGCTGATGCCACGGCATGCCGGCAGGTGCAGGATCACCTCGAAACCGGCCTTGAGCAGTTGCAAGGCGGTGGTCTTGACGCAGTAGTCCAGGGCCAGGCCGCCGACAATCACACGCTGGATGCCCTGGGCATTGAGGTATTCGATAACGCCGGTGGAGAGTTTGTCGTGGAGGTCGTGGTAGCAGGCGCCGTAGGGATGCAGGTCGGGTTCGACGCCCTTCCAGATGAAGTAGTCGTAGTCATAGGGCGTGGGCAATTCGTCCAACAGGGTGAAACCTTCGGTGCCGGGCACACAGTGGGCGACCCAGGTGACATCGGCATGTACCAGCCCGGTGGGTTGCAGCATCTCGCTGTGCTGTTGCACCACCCAGGGCGCGTGCGGGGTATGGGCGTCCTTGCTGCCGACACGGCGCGCGGCGAGGCTGGCCATGTAATTGAGCTCGGCGCCGATCTGGTCACCACCAGCGACCGGCAATTCGTTGGGGCACAGCGGTGTGAAGCTCTTCTGGGCGTCAACGTCGAATGAGGCGATAGCGTTCTTAGAGACGGTCATGGTCGTGTTCTCCTGTGGCCTGGATATAAAAGTACACGTCATGTACTTTCATGGCAAGAAACATTTTGTTATCTATCCTGGATCAAGTACACGACACACCCGTTTGATCCGTTAGACTGTGCCCCACCGCTGCCAACAGGACCCGACATGCCAGACCACGCCCCAACCCTTAGCGCCTACCTGCACACCGTGGACTTGTGCGTGCTGTTCTATTGCCGTGCATCCGGGGAACTGAAGATATTGCTCAACCAGCGCGACGCCGAGCCCTTCGCCGGGCACTGGGCCTTGCCCGGTGTAGTGGTGAATGGCGGCGTGCAAGATCTGAGCCTGCAGGATGCCGTGGAGCGGTTGCGGGCCAGTGACAAGGTTGGGTTGCCGCTGGCCTGGTATGAGCAAGTGGGGACGGTGGGCGATGCGTTTCGCGATCCGCGCTGCTGGTCGTCGTCGACCTATTACCTGGCGATCGTGGCTGATGAGGTGGAGCTGGGGGGGCATCAAAAGTGGTGCTCTGTTGATGCCGTGGCGACTGGCGGGGTCAAGCTGCCCTTCGATCACAACGCGATTGTGGCAGCGGTACAGGAAAGGCTGTTTTCCAAGTCGCTGTACAGCAGCTTGCCGTTGATGTTTTTGGGCAATGAGTTCAGTGCGCCGGAGGCGACTACGATCTTTTCGCTGGTATTGGCGCGGCCGGTGCTGAAGACCAGTATCCGCCAGCGGTTGCTGAAGTTGACCGAGGCCGGTTTTTTGCGGGAGACGGGGCGCAAGAAGCATGGCGAGGGCGGACGGCCGCAGGCGACAGTGGAGAATCTGAAGCCTGGGGCAGTGTACTTCTTTGATCGCAGCTTTGCCGAATAAGACCAAGCCCCCTTCCCAGGACAATGAAGATCAACTTTGGGAGCGGGCTTGCTCGCGAATGCGGAGTGTCAGTCGCCGGCTAGATTGACTGATACACCGCTTTCGCGAGCAAGCCCGCTCCCACAGTTTTTGATCTGCGATGGTTCGAGGAGCTGCGTCCCGCTCAATTCATCCAGTTGCCGCCGTCGACGTTGTAGGTCTGGGCAACCACGTAGTCGGCCTCTTTGGACGCGAGGAAAACCGCCATTCCGGTCAAATCCTCGGCAGTCCCCATCCGCCCAAACGGTACTTCTGCTCCTACGCGCTTTTTCTTCTCGCCCAGCGGCAGCCCTTCGTGCTTGGCAAACATCGCGTCCACCCCGTCCCAATGCTCGCCGTCCACCACTCCCGGCGCGATGGCGTTCACGTTGATGCCCTGTTTGATCAGATTCAGCCCCGCCGATTGCGTGAGGCTGATCACCGCCGCCTTGGTCGCGCAGTACACCGCCACCAGAGGCTCACCCCGGCGCCCGGCCTGGCTGGCCATGTTGATGATCTTGCCGCCATGCCCCTGCTTGATCATCTGCCGGGCCGCCGCCTGCAAGGTGAACAACGTACCGGCGACGTTGATCGAGAACAGCCGGTCGAAGCTCTCGCGGGTGATGTCGGTGATGGGCGCCAGGTCGAACAAGGCGGCGTTGTTGATCAGGATGTCGAGCTTGCCGGCCTGCGCCACCACGGCGGCAATCGCGGCATCGATGGACGCCTGGTCGGTGACATCCATCGCCACCGCGTAGGCTTTCGGGCCCAGCTCCGTGGCGGTGGCCCGCGCCCGCTCCAGGTTGATGTCGGCGATGGCGACGGTCGCGCCTTCGTTGATGTAGGCCTGGGCAAACGCCCGGCCAATGCCCCGCGCGCTGCCGGTGACCAGCGCACTTTTACCTTCCAGTCGATTCATCAATGCAGTGTCCCTGAGGTGATTATTTCGGGTAGCCGGCGCGTTTCATTTCACGCTCGGTGGTGGACTGCGCCTCGGCCAGTGCCTTGTCGACCGTCATGCCGCCGGTGAGCGCTGCCGAAAACAGCTTGCCCACCGAGGTGCCGATGGCCTGGAACTCGGGGATCGTCACGTATTGGATGCCCACGTACGGCACGGGTTTGGCCGACGGGTGCGCGGGGTCGGCGTGTTGCATCATCTGCAAGGTCACCTTGGCGAACGGCGCCGCGGCCAGGTACGCCGCGTTGTAGGTGGACTGGCGCGTGCCCGGCGGTACGTTGGTGATGCCGTCCTTATCCGCTACCAGCTGGATGTATTCCTTGGAGGTGGCCCAGGTGATGAAGGCCTTGGCGGCGTCCTTGTGTTTGGAGGTGGCCGGGATCGCCAGGGACCAGGCGTACAGCCACGACGAACCCTTGTCGGTGACCTCGGTGGGTGCGGCGGCAAAACCCACGCTGTCGGCGACTTTGCTTTGGGTTTTGTCGGTGGTGAACGAGCCGGCAACGCTGGCGTCGACCCAGATCGCGCATTTGCCGCTGTTGAACAGCGCCAGGGTTTCGTTGAAACCGTTGCTGGAGACGCCCGGCGGGCCATAGTTTTTCAGGGTGTTGACGTAGAAGTTCGCCGCCGCCGTCCACTCGGGACTGGTCAGCTCGGGTTTCCATTGTTCGTCGAACCAGCGTGCACCAAAGGCGTTGGCCATGGTGCTCAGCAACGCGATGTTTTCACCCCAGCCGGCCTTGCCCCGCAGGCACATGCCGTATTGGTCCTTGGCGGGCTGGTTGAGCTTGGCGGCGAACTCCCCCAGCTGGGTCCAGGTCGGATGCTCGGGCATCGCCAGGCCGGCCTGCTTGAACAGGTCGGTGCGGTAATAGGTGACGGTGCTTTCGCCATAGAACGGCAACGCGTAGAGGGTGTTGTTCACCGACAGGCCCTGGCGTACCGCGGGGAAGATGTCTTCCACGTCGTAGTCGGCGGGCAGCGGCGTGATCGGTTCCAGCCAGTGCTTGGCGCCCCACAACGGGGTTTCGTAGGTGCCGATGGTCAGTACGTCGAATTGGCCGCCCTGGGTCGCGATGTCGGTGGTGAGGCGTTGGCGCAGGACGTTTTCTTCGAGCACCACCCAATTGAGTTTCACCTCGGGGTGCTGCTCTTCGAACACCTTGGACAGGCGCTGCATGCGGATCATGTCGCTGTTGTTGACCGTGGCGATGGTCACGGTTTCGGCAGCATGTGCGGCCATCGCGAGCGTGAGGCCGGAGAGCAGGAACAGCGCTTTCGGAATCTTGAGCATGGCGGTTTCCACTTATTGTTTTTGTTGTTGACGGCCCGATTACAGCAGCTTGCCCGGAGCCGGACAAACGAATGGCGGATGCCTGGCTGATACTTTTTTAACCGCATCGCCAAGATCAAAAAAGTATCAGTGGCGGGCAAAACCCGGGGTAGCGGCTACTTGGACAAAGGGCGTATTTTGGTGCCATTCCAAAAAGCCCAGAAGGGCCAAGCCCATGCCTGCAAGCCGATCCGCCCTTTTCGAGCAGCGCCCCGCCGAGCTGGAAGTGATTCTGGCCGAGCCCGAGCATGGCTTTCGCTGGTACGAACATGACTATCCGTTCGAGCTCGCCCGCTGGAACCATCACCCCGAATTCGAAATCCACCTGATCCGCCACGGCAGCGGCAAGCTGGTGGCGGGCGACTATATCGGTGCGTTTGGCGCCGGCCATGTCGCACTGATCGGCCCCGACCTGCCCCACGACTGGATCGGCGACCTGGCCCCCGGCGAGTACCTGACGGGGCGCGATGTGGTGTTGCAGTTCGACGGCGCCGCACTGCTGGCCCTGCGCACCACGCTGCCCGAGCTGGGCGACCTGCAAGGCCTGTTTGACCGGGCCCGGCGCGGCCTGGAATTCACCGGTGAAACCGCCCTGAAGGCCGCGCAACTGCTGGAATCCATCGGCCCTGCTCAGGGGATCGCGCGCCTGATTCTGTTCATCCAGTTACTGCATACCTTGGGGCAGGCCCCCTCCGGGGAAGCCCATTGCCTGGCCAGTGCCTGCTACACGCCAAGCCTGGATGCCCGCAGCTCGGAGCGTATCCACAAGGCCTTCGAATACCTGATGACGGAATTGACCGGCGACCTGCGGCTGTCGGTGATCGCCCAACGGCTGGACATGAGCGAGCCAGGCTTCTCGCGGTTCTTCAAGCGCGTCACCGGCCACGGCTTTATCGACCTGATGCGCAAGTTCCGGGTGCAGCGCGCCTGCCGCCTGTTGCTGCAAAGCGAGATGTCAGTGGCCGATATCTGCTTTGAAGTGGGTTACGCCAACCTCTCCAACTTCAACCGGCACTTTCGCATCGAGATGAACCAGACGCCCAGCGAATATCGCCGGGAAACCGCGATGTACCTGTTTAACCGCAATGGCGATCAGGCGCTGCCGTTTACCAAGGCGCATTGAGCCAGGCGTGCCACTTCCAGCTCCCCATCGGCGCGGTGTCTCTGGTCATCCTCCAGAAACCACGCCGCCGACAAACCGGCGTGCGCCACCACCCATTGCAACAGGCGCTGGCGCTCCAGGCCCGCAGCCCCGGCGATGATCTCGACCTGGCGTGTAAATCGCGCCGGATCGGTGCAAGTGGGCAAATCCGGATTGCAGATCAAATTCGCGTAGTCATAGCCACGCTCGCCGGCCACCCGCTTGGGATCAATCGCCAGCCAGCCCCGGGGGCCGAAATCGAGGATGTTGTCGTGGTGCACATCACCGTGCAGCACCACCGGTTCCTGAGGTGACGCCAGCAGGCTGCGCGCCGTGGCGGCACACTCGCGTATCCGCCCGCCTTTACCCTCAGCGGCGAGCCACAGGGAGCGGAACCAGAGCTCCAATGAGTGCAAGCCCGCCGGTGGCGACGGGCGCGGCGCATGCAACAACGCCACGGTGGCGCAGGCAATGCGGCTGGCTTCATCGTCCTGGCCGTTGAGGGCCATGTGCATCAGCGAACCCGGGCCGGTTGCGCGCTCCATCACCACGGCATCGCCGTCATGGAAAAACACGCGGGCGGCGCCCTTGCCGGCCCACCAAGTCATCAATTCGCCGCCGAGCTTTTCCTCGGGCTCGCGGGCGATCTTGAGCATCGCCGGCTGCCCGTCCCAGCGCACCGGCAGCAGGTCGCTGCCGGGGGTGATGATGGCGTCACCCTCGGGTGTCAGGTTCCAGCGTTTCAAATAGTGATCGAACATCGGGCGACTCCCAGTGCGAGGTCCTGCAGGATGCCACACACGCCTTTACCCGGTCCGTTACGTTTCTGACCAAAAGGCCGACTATTTCCCACTTTTCTCAATTCCTTCATGCAATTGACACAAATTGGTACAACCTATGCAAACGTTTGCGGAACGAACTTGGCAACCAGGTTCACCTCAACCCGAAGAATCGGGCCCCAACCGCGTACGAACAGGGATTTTCAATGCAACCCACTTCCAGACGATCCGCGTCGGCTACCCCTTTTGCTGTTTCCCTGCTACTGGCTGCCGTTACGGGAGTACTCAGCGGACCCATTTTGGCGCAGGAAAAACCCACCGATGACTCAGCACAGGGCGAAGCCCTGGCCCCGGAAGCCAGCCCGTCGAAAAAAGGCGTGTACCTGTCGGACTGGTTCAACCAGGACCTGACGGTGATCGGCAGCAAAGACATCAGCTTCGGCCCCAAACCCGCCGATGACGTGTACCTGGAGTACGAATACTTCGGCCGCAAGGGCCCGTTCGAACTGTATGGCTACGTCGACATCCCGAAGATCTTCGGGATCGGCAACAGCAACGACAAAGGCGCGTGGGACCACGGCTCGCCGGTGTTCATGGAGCACGAACCGCGCATCTCCATCGACTACCTGGCCGGTCGCAGCCTGGCCATCGGCCCGTTCAAGGAATGGTATGTGGCGTTTGACTGGATCTACGACCACGGCAGCAACAAGGACAACCGTGCCAACACCTTGTACAGCGGCCTGGGCACCGACATCGAGACCCACTCGCGGGTCAACCTGTCGGCCAACTTCTATGGCCGTTACCAGTGGGAAAACTACGGCGCCAGCAACGAATACTCATGGGACGGCTACCGTGCGCAGATGAAATACATCGTGCCCATCGGCAGCTTCGACAATGGTGCGTCGCTGACCTATATCGGCTTCACCAACTACGATTTCGGCTCGGATCTGCACAAAGACAACCCCGCGCGCACCGCCAACTCCCTGGTTGCAACAAACGTGCTGTTGTATTCGTTCACTCACCTGCGTTTCACCCTGGTAGGCCGTTACTTCCACAACGGCGGCAACTGGGAGGACGGCAGCGAGCTGAACTTTGGCGACGGTAATTTCCGCGCCCGCTCCAACGGCTGGGGTTACTACGCCGGTGTGGGCTATCAATTCTGAGTGTGAACAAGGAGCAGTAGATGAAGACCTTTACCCGCCTTTCAATCGCCATCGGCCTGGCCGCCGGGGCGCTGTTGCCGCATGTCGTGCTGGCTGATGCCCCGGCCCCGATCAAGCCCAAGGTGATGCTGATCACCATGTTCGCCCCCGAAGCGCAGAACTGGATCGACCGCCTGGAACTCAAGCAGGAAGTTCGCGTGCCAGGCTTGTCGGCCGAGTATCCAGTGATCCGCTGCAACACCCAGGACGTGTGCCTGCTGGTGACCGGCATGGGCCAGACCAACGCTGCCGCCTCGACCCTGGCGCTGGCGTTGTCGCCCAAGTTCGACCTGCGCCAGAGCTACTTCCTGATCGCCGGGATCGCCGGGATCAACCCGCACCATGGCACCATCGGCACCGCCGCGTGGGCCCATTACCTGGTGGAATTCGGAACCCAATGGGAACTGGATTCACGGGACGCGCCGAAGGACTGGCCGACCGGCTATATCGGCATCAATACCAAGGGGCCGAACGAGAAGCCGCCGCTGGACTACAAGACCGAAGTGTTCGAGCTCAATCCCAAGCTGCAAGCCAAGGCGTTTGCGCTGTCGCAAAAAGTCGAGCTCAGTGAAAGCAAGGAGTCCACGGCCTGGCGCAAACACTATCCGTACGCGCCTGCCAATCAGCCGCCCCAGGTCACCCGGTGCGACACCCTGGCGGGCAATACCTGGTTCTCCGGGACGCGCCTGAGTGAGCGCGCCGAGGTCTGGACCAAATTGCTGACGGACAATAAAGGCGTGTACTGCACCACCCAGCAGGAAGACAACTCCACCTATGAAGCGTTGCTGCGGGCCAGCCGTGAAGGGTTGGTGGATATCAATCGCCTGGCGGTGGTGCGGGCCGGTTCCGACTTTGATCGGCCGTACCCGGGCTACAGCGAAGTGGACAACCTGCTGAAGTATGCGGACCAGGGCGGATTTGTGCCGGCGCTGGAGAACCTGTATCGCACTGGTAATCCGCTGGTACAAGCGATTCTGAAGAACTGGTCGGCGTGGGAAAAAGGCGTTCCCGAAGCCTGAATAAAGATCAAATGTGGGAGCGGGCTTGCTCGCGAAAGCGGTGGATCAGTGCCGAATGTATTGGCTGACACACCGTATTCGCGAGCAAGCCCGCTCCCACAATAAGCGGGTCAGGGCAGGAAGATAATCTTGTCGGCACTGCCCTGGTTCACTTGCTCAAAGCACTTCACACCGTCGGCCAGCGACACTTCTCGCAAACCGGTCGGCAGCGGCAACAAGTCCTCATCGAAGAACCGCCCGAACTGCTCCAGCATCACCGCGCATTGCTCGCAGTTGTAGAGCAGCGAATTGATCCCCACCACCGAACCACCCTTGCGATACAACGCCAGGGCCGGCAGTTGCACGTGCCCGTCCACCGGCGCGGCGATGATCGCGATACGGCCAAAAGGCGCCAGCGCCGCCACCGCTGCCGGCAACCAGAAGCCGGTGGTGTCAAAGATCACATCGGCGCCCGTACCGAACAGCGCATTAACCTGCCCTCCCAGCGCTTCCGGCTGGCCCAGTAACAGCCCCTCGAAACCCTGCTCGCGCAAGGCCTCGACCTGTTCCGGGCGACGCACTGCCCCGAGCACCTGGGCCCCACGAATCTTCGCCAGGGCCAAAGCCGCGCTGCCTACAGCCCCATTGGCACCAATCACCAGCAAGCGCGTGCCTTTGGTTACACCGCTGCGCTCAAGCGCATCCCACGCCGTGGTGTACGGCACGCCGAGACTGGCGGCCTGGGCAAAGCTCAGGTGGCTGGGCTTGTGCGCCACGCCCTTGGCCGACACGGTGAGGTACTGGGCGTGGGAACCGTCGGCGAAAAAACCCAGGTCGCGACCCGTGCCCCAGACCTCCTGGCCGACCAGTTCCTGCGGGCCTTCCACCACCACCCCGGCAAAGTCCCGCCCGGGAACGCGTGGCAAGGTGGTGTAGGGGAAACGCCCGAGCACGTTCTTCACGTCGCTGGGGTTAAGCCCGGCAGCCTTGATCTGCACCAGGACTTCACCGGCCGCCGGCACCGGCGTGGCGACGTCGACGTAAGCAAGGGCAGCGAGATCGCCGGTGGCGGAAAATTGCAGTGCTTTCATGACCAATATCCATCGAGGTTAAAAAGGGTTTCAGGAGAACCAGGCGCTGACCATTTGCCGGCCCATGGGCCAGAGCTTCTCGCCCATCAGCATGCCCATCAGCCCGATCAGGGCGATGGCAGGAGGCGCAGGCGAGCGAAAGTCCAGGGCACCGTAAATCACGCCGACCAACAGGCCGATGGCCAAGGAAATCAGGTAATTCATGGAACACTCCGCAGCAAGGTTGAGGCGGTCAGTGTAGGGGGCCTGAAACCGAAGCATCGGCCAAGTGCTTCAGGATTTCGGCCAAGCCTCAGACGGGATACTGCGACGGCGCCATCCCCAGCTCACGACGAAACATGTCGCTGAAACTGCTCGGCGAATAACCCAGGGAACGGGCGATCGCGCTGACCGACTGGCCCTGGATCAACTCGGCCACGGCGGTGGCCAACTGCACCTGGCGGCGCCACTCGGCAAAGCCCATGCCCAGGCTGTTCTGGAACAGCCGGGCCAGGGTGCGTACGCTGGCGCCGGCGGCTTCGGCGTGCTGTTCAAAGGGAATGTCCAGGGACGGTGACGCCATCACCGCCTGGCAGGCGCTGGTCAGGCGTCGGTCGGCGCCCACGGGCAAGGCGATACGGATCGGCGAGCGCCGGGCCCGTTGCAGTTCCAGCAGGGCCAGGCCGACCACGGCTTCGTAATAGGCCTGGTCCCCCTTGTCGCCCTGCTCCACCAGCGCCACGATCAGTTCGCGCAGCAGCCCGCCGACCTCGATCACTTGCACCTGGCTGTCCAGGGTCGCTGCCAGCGCCGGGCGCAGGTAAATGTTGCGCATCTGCAAGTCCGACACCACGCGAATCCCATGCTCGACACCCGGCGGCAGCCACACCGCGCGCTGGGGCGGCACCACAAGCGCTTCCTGGGGTGTCTCGACCCACATCACGCCGCTCATGGCATACAGCAACTGGCCCCAATCGTGTTGATGGGGCTCGACATACAACCCACGCGGGTAGGTGCGCGCCAAGGGTTGCACGGGGACGGCGTGATCACTGAGGTCGGGAGGCGCGGCAAGGGCCATGGAAGACACATCGTTCAAGTATGGAGCGCCATGATAAGACGTGACCCGGACAATCCGAGTGAATTTTTACTGCCTGCGCAGGGTCACTTAAAGATACAAGGAGGGTTTACGGATCCATGACTAACGCAAAACTTTTCGTGATCGACTACACGCTGCATGGCCAGCCCAAGTCATTCATCATCCGCCTGGAAAAACTCGACAACGCCGAAGCCTGGCATTGGGCGAGCTGCGACGCCGGCGTAGGCCGCATCGGGCGCTTTGCCCGTGAGCAGGTGAAGAAGACGAGCCAGCCCCAGGCCGAGAAATTCGGCATCGAAAACGTGCAATGGCGCCGCTCGGATGCGCGCCCCAGCGCGTGAAACTGTAGGAGCGAGCTTGCTCGCGAAGGTCGTTAACGATGACGCGGGGCACCTGGTGCCCCGCGTCGCTCTCGGGTGTTTCGCGAGCAAGCTCGCTCCTACAGAAGGCAGCCTGCGTTAGCCGTGCGCCGACTTGGCACACTCGCACCCGGTCGCCGAAGCACAAGGCTCGCCATGGGCATGATGCTCGGCGCAGCCTTGGCAGCAATAGCCCTTGCCATCCTTCATCACCGCGTTTTTCCCCAACTGGCAGTTGCAGTGGGGGCAGGCACATGTTTTCTCTTGCATGGTCAGACTCCTTTTTCGTGGTCGTCCAGGTGCGGCGAACGCCGACACCTCAAGCAATGACTATAGGCAACGATTCAAGGTTCAAAGGCCCGTCAGTCAGCCCGACGAGCGTTGCTGCGGTACATGAACACCAGGGCCAGCGCAAGGCACAGCATCGCCACGATGCGGCTGCCGGACAGTTCGATCGCCGGGTTGCCGAGCCAGCCGAAGTTATCGATCAGCATGCCCATGCCCAACTGCCCGACAATCACCGCCACCGTCGCCACTGCCGTGCCGACAATCGGGACCGCGCCGACCATCACCATCATGTACACCACCCCGAACAACGCCCCGGTCAGTTGCCACTTCGGCACGTCCAGCAGGCTGACCGCGTGGGCGGGCTCAAAGAACAGAATCAGCAACCCGGTACTGATCGCGCCCACGACAAAGGTCAGCAGGCTGCTGCGCAATACGCCCACCGCCTGCCCGAGGCGGCCATTGATGGCGGCCTGCACACTCAATACCGCACCGGCGGCCACTACCAATACCAACAACAGAAACAGGTTCATCGCCTTAACCTCGCGCAATCAGAACAAGTGCCACCACAATCAACGCCAGTGCAATCCAGCGCTCCACGTTGACCCGCTTGCGGGCAGTGCCAAACCAGCCGAAGTGGTCGATCAGCACGCTCTTGCCCACCTGGCCCGACAAGATCGCAATCATGGTCATCGCGATCCCGATATGCGGGGTCGCCAGGGTCAGCACCACCACGTACATCGGCCCCAGGAAGCCACCGATCAATTGCCAGCGCGGCAGGTCGGTCAACGCCGGACCCTTTTGCGGGCCGCTGAACAGCAACAGCAGGAACAGGATCGCCGAGCCGACGCCGAAGATGCTCAAGGTCGCCCACAAGTGGCCGACCTGCACACCCAGCGGGCCCAGCAAGCCGGCCTCCACCGACAAGCCCATGCCGGCGAAGATCACCAGCGGCAATAGCAACAACCGAAGAAACGTCTTGGGCTTGGCCTGAGCCACACCCGCCACTGAAGAAGCCTGCATACATCACCTGCGCGTTAGAGAGAGGAACAATGGCGCGTATTATCCGGTGGCACTGCTGTGCGATAAATGGGAGCATGCCGACAACACCTTTGCGCAATACGCACAGCATGGAGTGATGATGCAGGGTTTGAACGAACTGAGCTTCAAGGCGCTTCGCCTGTTTGTCGCGGTATTGGACTACGGCAGCTTCTCCGAAGTCGCACGCCGCGAAGGCCTGGCGCCCTCCTCCATTTCCCGGCAGGTGCAGTTGATGGAGCAGGCCCTGGGCCAACAGTTGCTGTACCGCCATACCCGTGCGGTCAGCCCTACCGAAGCCGGTCGCCTGCTGGGCCGGCATGCGCGATTGATGCTGGAGCAACTGGAAGCCGCCGGCCAGGCGTTGCAGGAACAGGAAAGCGAACCCAGCGGCCTGGTGCGCATCAATGCGCCGATGGTGTTTGGCCAACGCCACCTCTCGCCGTGGCTTGGGGAGCTGTGTCGGCGTTACCCGAAGCTGCAACTGGATATCCAGCAAACCGACACCTACGTCGACCCGTTGCAAGACGGCACAGACCTGCTGTTTCGCATCGGTGTGCTGAACGATTCCGGCATGCAGGCGCGAATCTTCGCCCCCCAGCGCTTTCGTCTCGCTGCCAGCCCCGGCTATCTGGAGCGTTTCGGTACGCCCCGGCATCCGGACGAACTGGTGAACCACCAGTGCCTGGCCTACAAGGGCGTCACCGGCCAGCAGCGCTGGTTCTTCCGCCGCGACCAGGGCGACTGGACGTCCTACAGCGTCAAGGGCCCGATCACCGGCAACCACGCCGACACCCTGACCCACGCTGCCGAACAAGGCCTGGGGCTGGTGGTGTTCCCGTCATGGTTGATCGGTGAAGGCCTGCGCGCCGGCACGCTGCAGGCGGTGCTCAGCGACTATGAAGTGGCGACGACCCTGGAGCCGCAACAGATTGCTGCGCTGTGGCCGGGTAGCCGGCGGCTGTCGTTGAAGGTGCGGACCGTGATTGATTACTTCGTCGAGTGTTTTGGGGCAGTGCCTTACTGGGACCGTTGAGCAACTGTGGGAAACTATTCGGCCCGCACTGTCGGGAAAAATCCCCCTTCAAGTAAGTCCGATCTGATTTTCCACAACACGGGTCAAAAACCGCTTGCACTCGGGCAGACTTCGAGGAATTCCTTCAGGAGAGACGTCATGGATGCCAGTCATTACTCGTTCGGAAACCTGCAATCGTCCCCGCAAAAATCACCCTCCGCCAGCAGTCGGTTGATCTTTGCCTGCTTACGAAATTTTGGCTATATTTGGCCAAAACCTCGAGAAGACCAAATGATTACCGTACCGTTGGGTGAAGCAAAAAATAATTTATCAAAACTGGTCGATGATGCCGCCGCCGGCCAAATCATCACCATAGCCAAGCATGGGCGGGCGATGGCTCGCCTTGTTCCTGTCGGGAAACCGACAGGCCGGCGAATTGGCGCGATGAAGGGCAAACTGGTGGTGCCGGATGACTTCGATGCGCCATTGC
The DNA here is from genome assembly GCF_000278565.1 of Pseudomonas sp. Ag1. Taxonomy (NCBI): domain Bacteria; kingdom Pseudomonadati; phylum Pseudomonadota; class Gammaproteobacteria; order Pseudomonadales; family Pseudomonadaceae; genus Pseudomonas; species Pseudomonas sp. Ag1. Next base: position 88,457 of record NZ_AKVH01000106.1, on the reverse strand, counting down.
CAGACGACATGCTGGATGCGTTTGAGGGAAACCACCCATGAGAATACTGCTGGATACCCACATCCTGCTTTGGGCCCTGAGCGATGATCCAAAACTGCCAGCGAAGGCCAGAAAGCTGATCGAGAACGCGGCTGAAATTTACGTCAGTGCCGCCACATTCTGGGAGCTGGCGATAAAGGTCGGGCTCGGGAAGCTCAACGTAAACCTGGACGAAATTCGCGAATACTGCCTGGAAAGCGGCTACGTGGAACTGCCCATCACCTCGGAGCACGCCATCGCGGTCAAGGACCTTGAACACCATCACAGGGACCCGTTTGATCGGCTCATCATTGCAACGGCTATCATTGAGCCGATGAAGTTAGTGACAGCCGACCCGATGGTGGCGAAATACACATCATTGGCCGTTTTGACTTAATTCACTTCGCTCAAAACAACCACTGCCCGATCAGCCAGGCATTCGCCCCGCTGATCACCACAAACAAGCTCCAGGCCAGCAGCCGCGTAGGCAAGCTGTTGACGAACGGCCCCATAAGGCGCTTGTCACCCGTCATGCGGATCAGCGGAAACAACGCAAACGGCAACTGCAGGCTCAACACCACCTGGCTGAGGATCAGCAGCTTGCCGATGGCATCATCCCCCATCAGCCACACCCCGAGGAACGCCGGGATCAGCGCCAGGCCACGGGTGATCAGGCGTCGCTGCCAGCAGGGAATGCGCAGGTTGAGGTAGCCTTCCATGATCACTTGCCCGGCAATGGTGCCGGTGAACGTGGAGCTCTGGCCCGAAGCCAACAGCGCAACACCGAACAGCACGCTGGCGAACGCGCCACCCACCAGCGGGTCGAGCAAGTGATAGGCGTCCTGGATTTCCACCACATCAGTGTGGCCGGTCTGGTGGAACGCGGCGGCGGCCAGTATCAGGATTGCCGCGTTGACCAGCAGTGCCAGGGACAGGGAACCGATGGTATCGATACGCGCCAGTTTCACCGCGTCCTGGCGGCTGGCCAGGTCCTTGCCGAACAGCCGGGTTTGCACAATGGAGCTGTGCAGGTAGAGGTTATGGGGCATCACCGTGGCCCCCAGTATGCCAATGGCCAGGTACAACGGTGCGGCATCACTGATGGCGGACAACGACGGGGTGAAACCACGAAACACGTCGGGCCAGTAAGGCTTGATCAGCATCAGCTCGATGAAGAAACACACGCCGATGGTCGCCACCAGTGCCAGCATGATCGCTTCCAGCCGGCGGAAACCTCGATTTTGCAGGGCCAGGATCAGCAAGGTATCGAAGGCCGTGATGACAATCCCGGTGGTCAGTGACACGCCCAGCAACAGGTGAAACGCCAGGGCGCAGCCGAGGACTTCGGCGAGGTCGGTGGCGATGATCGAGATTTCCGCAAGGATCCACTGCACGAACGACGAGCGCCGGCTGTAGCGCTCGCGGCTCAGTTGCGCCAGGTCCTTGCCGGTGGCGATGCCCAGCCGTGAGCACAGGCACTGCACCGCCATCCCCGCCAGGCTCGCCAGCAGCACCACGAACAACAGGTTGTAGCCGTAGCGCGAACCGGCCTCGATGGCCGTTGCCCAGTTGCCCGGGTCCATGTAGCCGATGGAGATCAGCAAGCCAGGGCCGGCAAACATCAGCGCACGTTTGAAAAACGAGGCACGGGGATCAACGACGATGGAGCCGGCGACTTCCGGCGGGCAGAACGGGGCGGTAGCGATTTTGGGCAGGCTGAATTTCACGCGGGGTACCAGGCTTTCACACAAGACGTGAACGCAGCTTATCAGTCAGACGCAACGGTACGCATCACCGTCTCCCGGGGCAGATCAAATGCCTCTACCACCTGGACCACCAGATCCATCTCCTGGTTCAGTGCTTCACGCTCCAGGCGCTCGCGAATCACCCCAATCACCAGCACCGCCAGGGTGGTGATGGAATACGCGGGGCCGGAAAACGCCCGCACGCCGGTCACCAGCAGCATCGCCGCCGCGAGCGCCTGCCCCACCACCGGAATGGCCGTGGCCGCGCCCCGGCGCAGGATAAACCCGGTCAACCCGGCCAGCGCGGTCCCGCTGAGGGCAGTGGTGGCTGAGCGCCCGACATCGAAACGATTGAAAAAACCCTGCTCCTTTTGTGCCGCAGCCTTCAACTCTGCCTCGAACACTTGGCGATCAGCCTGGCTGAGCTTGTCCTTGTATTGCTCGATCAGCCGCTCGGCAACCTGTAACTCCAGATCCGCCAGGGCCACTTTCTCGATCGGTTGATCAAACTTGATACCCACCCGCTGCGCCACGTCCTGGGCGATTTCGCGATAGCTCACGCCATGACCACGGGCCAGGTTCATAAAGGTGTCGCCGCCCATGCGCTGCAACTCGATGGCCAGCTTCAAGGGCTCGCGCACGGTGGCGTCGATAGAGGCACTGCGCTTTTGCGCCATCAGCTCGGCGAAAAACTGCAACTCCTCCGGCCGCGCCTGCACCAGCAGCGGGAACAGCTCGACATCCTCTTCCGCAAAGCGCACTTCGCTGCTGCGTTGATCGGCGCGGATCATGCCCCGGCGTTCCTGCAGCAGGTCGGTGTACTGCACCACCGTCTTCAGTTGCGGCCAATACGCGGCGTGGTCGAACGTGGCCAGGTGCACGTTGGCGACCTTGGCCTTGAGCGCCGGTGTCAGCGGGATCGCATAACGTCCGATGCAGCGCTCGGTGTCCGGCTTGAGCGCCAGCGCCCAATCCTTGCTCGAGTGGCAGTTGATCACCCGACCGCTGAGCGGCGCCGAGACCAGGTCCCAGGGGCTGGAGGTACAAATCGCACCGCCCATCAGCAGCAGGTTGTTCAGCGGCAACTCACGGGCCACCTCAGGGCTGGCCAGCAGGCTCTTGACCAGGATGCGCGCGCCCAGGGAGTGGCCGATCAGGTTGATCTGCCGCACCTTGATCGACTCGCCATGGAGGTAGTTGGCCAATTCGGGCAGCAGGCTTTTGGCGACCTCATCCACCCGCGCCTCGACGCTTTTGTAGTGGTCGAGGAAATAGGCAATCGCCTTGCCCACCCCGATGGTTGCGGCACCCAGGCTACCGCCACCCAGCATCGAGGTAATCACATCCTTGAACGGCGCAAACAGGTTTTCCAGGAAATGCCCTGCCGGCCAGAACAGCATCAGGTTGGTGGAGCCTTCGATGGTTGCCAGTTGCCGGGAGAAACTACCCAGTTGTTGCTGGTTGAAGAACGCCGAATAACCATGCACGTAGAGATTGAGCACATCCCCCTGGGGCTCGCCACACAACACAAACGTGGGCTTGCGGGTGCGGTGCATTTCATCCCACTGGTGTTGCATGTGACGGTGACTCCTGGCGACGACGGAGGGCGATAGTAACAAAGGGCGGGCTACGGGAATGTGAAAAACTGATACTCGGACTATCCATATCGCTGCACAGTGATGACAAAAAACGCGGATTTTGTTCGCAGATTCAGTCCATTAACCTTTGTCGGGTCAACCACTGAAACCGAGGAACACCATGAGCAAGCCCGAGTTTTTCATCACACCCGGTTACGGCGACATTGCACGCGAAACCCTGCATTACACCCAGGCGGTCAAAATCGGCAACCGCGTCGAAACCTCGGGCCAGGGCGGCTGGGATGACGAGTTCCAGATTCCCGAATCCCTCACCGACGAGATCGCCCTGGCCTTTCAAAACCTCGAACGCACCCTGGCGGCAGCCGGCGCCGGCTGGGAGCATGTGGTACACGTCAATTCCTACCACGTGGGAGGTTTCCCGCCGGAGGTGAACGAGCAGATGGTCAAGTGGTACCGCCATTACATGCCCAATCACGCCCCCATCTGGACTGAGCTGGGAGTAGAAGCCCTGGGGCTGCCGGCAATGCGCATTGAAATCCGCGTGACAGCGATTATTGCCTGACGCCGAACCGCTCGATCACCCAGTCGATAAATACCTTCAGCCGGGCGTTCTGATGGCGATTGGGTGGATAGATGATGTGCAACGGCGTGGCGGGCCGGGTCCAGTCTTCGAGTACCGGGACTAAATGGCCTGCCTCTACGTAGTAGTCAACGATGGTCTTGAAATGCTGCCCGACGCCCAGGCCGGCGAGCAGCATTTCCTTGAGGCCGTTGCCTTCGTTGGTGGAAAACGCGCAGTTGCCTACCTCATACCGAGTCGCGCCCTTCTCGAAAATCAACGGCTCCGGCTTACCCGACCCGGCAAAGAAATACCCCGCCTTGAGGTGGTTCTTCTCGAGGTCCTCGGGAGACACGGGCGTACCCATGCGCTCCAGGTAGCCGGGGGCCGCACAAGTGACGTACTCGAGGTCGACAACCTTGCGGGCGATCATCGCCATGTCATCGAGCTTGCCAGCGCGCAGCACGCAATCCACGCCCTCCCCCACGATATTCACGGCGCGGTCGCTGATGCCCAGGGCGATGGTGATCTCAGGGTACTCACGATGAAAATCCACCAGCGCCGGGATCAGCAGGCAATTGGCAAAGGACGCCGGCGCATCCACTTTCAGGTGGCCGCCGGGCTTGAGCTTCTGCCCGCGCAGGGCATTGTCCAGTTCATCGAGTTCCGCCACCAGGCACAGCGCGTGGCTGTAGTACTCCAACCCCTCCGGCGTCGCCGCCAGCGCACGGGTGGTGCGATGCATCAACTTGACGCCAAGGTGCTTCTCCAGGTCCGTGATGAGTTTACTGACGGTGGAACGCGGCAGTGCCAACTGGTCGGACGCGCGGCTGAAGGAGCCGGTTTCGACGACACGGACGAAGGCACGCATGGCGAGAAGTTGGTTCACGTTGATGTCCGATGGGGCGAGAATGGCGAGTATTGTCCATTAAGCTGCACAATGACGACAGGCATTCAGCGAACAAAAAAGCCCGGCGCATGGCCGGGCTTTTGACGGAGCGGATGACTCAGTGGGCAAAGTTCTCGATCTTTACCTGGCCATCAGGAAACGTAGCGACAATCTCCAGTTCTCCTCCCATGGCGCGAATGTAGTTACGCAGCGTGCTGATATACATGTCGGTGCGCCGCTCCATTTTGGACACTGCCGCCTGATTGATATTCAGCGCCTTGGCCAGCGTATCCTGGCTCATCTGTTGCGCCTTGCGCAGTTCATGCAGGGGCATTTCTTTCAGGTGTTGCTGGAAGATGCGCTCTGCATCGGCCCGGGCTTGCGGTGTCATGCGAGCCTGCAGCTCACTGAATTTTTTAGCCATGGTGACGGCCCTCTTTAAGCAGTGTTTCCAAATGTTCGTCATACAACTTCTCAGCCAGCGGGACGTATTCGTCATACCACCGGCCTCGACCGGTTTTATCCCCGCCAATCAGCAACAAGGCACACCGGCGCGGATCAAATGCATACAGAACGCGGTAAGGCCGCCCGGCATGCTGCACCCGCAACTCTCGCAGGCAGCCATGCCTGGAGCCCTTGATGTCACTGCTGTGGGGGAAGCCAAGGCCTGGCCCCAGAAGGCCCAGTAAATCCACACTGGCCGATACTGAGGATTGCTCCTTTGCATCCAGACCGCCCCACCAGATTCCAAACTCGTCCGTGTATTCAACGTCCCAACTCATGCAAATATGCCATCCATGGAATATAAACTCAAGGGCATAACTGTAGGAGTTCCTGGCTTGTACAGGCTTCCGTTTGTCCCGGAAAAGTGTTTGTAGATTATTCCCGCACAATGCTCAGCCCATAAAAAACCACCCTTTCGCGCGGCTGAAGACACGACCATAGCGCCGGCACCACGGATGATCCCGACCGCCACGTGCATAAAACTCATTGAAATAAATGGTATTAATAGTTTGGAGAGTGCCGCGAAAGAACCGGACGACATCCAATGAACCCGGAGGCGAAGGCCTTGGGACCTGCAAAGCAAGCTCGCTCCTACAGTAAAACCTGTTGATTCAGCAAAACGATCCCGGAGTCCCCAATGCCCCATGAAGGCAACCTGTTACAAGCGGCCGTTGTATTCCTGCTCGCTGCCGTCCTGACCGTGCCCCTGGCCAAGCGCCTGCAACTGGGTGCCGTGCTGGGTTACTTGCTGGCCGGAGTGATCATCGGCCCATCGGTGCTGGGCCTGGTGGGCAACCCGCAAAGCGTCAGCCAGTTTTCCGAACTTGGGGTGGTATTGCTGCTGTTCATCATTGGCCTGGAGTTGTCACCGAAGCGTCTGTGGGTGATGCGCAAGGCAGTGTTCGGTGTAGGCCTGGCGCAGGTGTTGCTGACGGGCACCGTGATCGGCGTGGTCGCGCTGTTCGTGTTTGGCCAATCATGGAACAGCGCGATTGTGCTGGGCCTTGGCCTGGCGCTCTCCTCCACCGCGTTTGGCCTGCAAAGCCTCGCCGAGCGCAAGGAACTCAACCAGCCCCACGGGCGCCTGGCCTTTGCGATTCTGTTGTTCCAGGACATCGCCGCCATCCCGTTGATCGCCATGGTGCCGCTGCTCGCGGGCAGCGATCATCCCGCCACCACCTCCCAGGGCCTGCGACACGGCCTGGAAGTACTGGGCAGCATCGCCGTGGTGATCATCGGCGGGCGCTATCTGTTGCGGCCGGTGTTTCGCATCGTCGCCAAGACCGGCCTGCGGGAGGTCTCCACCGCCACCGCGTTGCTGGTGGTGATCGGCACCGCATGGCTGATGGAGCTGGTGGGCGTGTCCATGGCCCTCGGCGCCTTCCTCGCCGGGTTGCTGCTGGCAGACTCCGAATACCGGCATGAGCTGGAATCGCAGATCGAACCGTTCAAGGGCCTGCTGCTGGGTCTGTTTTTTATCAGCGTGGGCATGGGCGCCAATATCAGCCTGCTGTTCAGCGCGCCGGTGATCGTGCTGGGGCTGACCCTGCTGCTGATCGCCATCAAGTTGCCGCTGCTGTTTTGCGTGGGTCGCCTGGCAGGCGGCCTGAACCCTGAAAGCGCGCTGCGCCTGGGCGTGGTGCTGGCAGCCGGTGGTGAGTTCGCATTCGTGGTGTTCAAGATCGGCCGCGACCAAGGCCTGTTCGAGCCGCACCTCTACGACATCCTGGTGTTGACCATCACCCTGTCCATGGCCGTGACGCCATTGCTGCTGTTGCTCTGCCCGAAGCTGTTCAAGCCCAAGGCCAAGCCGGTGGAAGTGCCCGAGGAATACCGTGCCATCGAAAGCGATGCGCCACGGGTGGTGATCGCCGGGATGGGCCGCATGGGGCAGATCGTGGCGCGGATCCTGCGGGCACAGAACATCTCGTTCATTGCCCTCGACACCTCGGTGGAAACCATCGAACTGACCCGCAGTTTCGGCGGCATGCCGGTGTTCTACGGCGACCCGCAGCGCCCGGAAATCCTTCACGCAGCGAAAGTCGACCAGGCCGAGTTTTTCGTGATCGCCATGGACGACCCCGAGATCAACATCAAGACCGCCGAGCTGGTGCGCAGCCTCTACCCGCACATGAAGATCATCGCCCGCGCCCGTAACCGCCAGCATGTGCACCGCCTGGTGGACCTCGACGCGTCACCGGTGCGCGAGACGTTTTACTCCAGCCTGGAAATGAGCCGCCGCACCCTGGTGGGCCTTGGCTTGACCCAGGCCCAGGCCGACGCGCGCATCAGCCGCTTCAAAAACCATGACCTGCAATTGCTGGCGGCCCAACACGCCGTGTATGACGACGCGGCCAAGGTGATGCAGTCTGCCCAGGAAGCCCGGACGGAACTGGCACGGCTGTTTGAGATGGACCGGATCGAGGAAGAGTCCGACAAGGTGTAGCGATGGAGATGAACGATCTTGCGAGTTTTCTGACAGAATACGGCGCAATTTCGTTCATCCCTGGAGAGCTTCATGGCCACCCTCAGCAAGACCGCAGCCCTCTTGGCCCTAGCGCTGGCCGCCGGCTTCGGCGCCAGCCAAGTCCTCGCCGCCAGCAAGCCAGCGGCGCAGAAGACCGCCACCCAGACCATCTCCACCCTGGATGGCAAATTCAGCTTCAACCTGCCCAAGTCCTACCTGGCCGACCCACTGCCGGCCGGTGATGCCGAGCACGGCACCGCAGGCGCCAGCGGCACGATGTACAGTGACCAGGCCACCAAAAGCGTGATCTTCGTCGTCGAAAAACCGAGTGTCGCCGGCCTGATCAAGGACAACGACCCGCAGTTCCTCGACGGTGCCGTGGCGGATTTCGTCAAGGAACAAAGCGCCGCCCTGCCGGACTTCAAGAAAGGCGCCGAGAAGAAACTCACCGTGAAAGGCCTGGCCCTGCGCCAGGTCGACAGCACCGCGACCATGGGCGGTGGCAAGACACTGAGTTCCACCTTCCTGACGGGCTCCGGCAGCCACCAATTGGTGGTGCAGGCCATTTCCCGGGCGGATGATGAAGCCGGTCATGCACTGTTGGTGAAGCAGATTATCGGCGGTAAATAACCGGTTTTATCTGGCAGTGAAAATCCAATGTGGGAGCGGGCTTGCTCGCGAATGCGGTGGGTCAGTTAATACATGTGCTGACTGCAACACCGTCTTCGCGAGCAAGCCCGCTCCCACATTTTTTATCGCGTTCACATCGCAGGATTCAACGCAGGCTCTTTTCCAGCCACTGCTTCAAGTCCAGCAACTCCGCCTCACCGACGGTATGAATCATCCCCGGGTAGCCGTGGAATTCCGGCGTGAGGCCAATCCCCTGCAATACCTCGTTGGCCCGCGTTGCCGAGTAGTACGGCAGCGCCTGGTCCAGCGTCCCGTGACCGATGAAAATCGCCAGCTTGCCCAGTGGCGCATCCGGCTTGAGTTCGGCCTTGAGTACCGGCAGCAGGCTGCCGCTCAACGCCGCAATCCCGCGCAGGGTTTCGGGATGTCTTAACCCGACTTCATACGACATGATCGCACCCTGGCTGAACCCCACCAGAAACACCCGCTCAGGTTGGGTGTGGTACTTGGTGGTGGCCTGGGCGACGAAGGCTTCGATCAGCTTGGCGCTGCTCTGCAGGTCGGCGGTCTCGCCATCAAAATCGCCATCGCCCGGCTTCTTGCGAAACCAGCGATAACCACCGCCCTCCACCGGCATCGGTGCCCGTGCAGACAGGTAGGTCCAGGTCGACGGCAAGCGGTCCTTGAGCCCGAACAGGTCGGCCTCGTCACTGCCATAACCGTGCAGGAAGATCACCAGCGGCTCGTTGCGTGCATCACTTTGGGTCTGCTCCAGGTAAGGCAGCGGCAGGTCGGTGTGCAATACGTCTTCGGCCTGTGCGGCGCCGGTAAACAGCGCTACCGTCAGGGCAATCAGTTTGAGCATGAGCATCAACCTCTAGGGTTTGCGCAACAAATAGGTATCCATGATCCAGCCATTGGCCTGGCGCGCCGCCTTGCGCACACGTTCAATCTCTTCGGCAACCTCGGCCACTTTGCCGCTGATCAGGATTTCATCCGGTGTGCCCAGGTAGGCGCCCCAGTAGATATCCAGGTCCTGATCGGCCACGGTGCGGTAGGAATCTTCGGCATCGAGCATGACAACCAGGGTGTCGGCATCACTCGCCTGCCCCGCCGCCAACCGGCGCCCGGTGGTGATTTCGATGGAGCGACCGATGCGGTTCAGCGGCACTTTGTGCTGCGCCGCCAACGCCTGGACGCTGGTGATCCCGGGGATCACTTCAAATTCGAATTCGCAGCTGCCGCTGGCGAGGATCGCCTGCAGGATACGAATGGTGCTGTCGTACAGTGCGGGGTCGCCCCAGGCCAGGAATGCGCCCACTTCGCCGTCGGCCATTTCTTCATTGATCATCCGTTCGAAGGTCTGCTGCTTGTCGCGGTTCAGGTCCTTCACGGCGGTGGTGTAGTCGATATCACCGCGCACCCGCTCGGGGCAATCGGCCTCGACAAAGCGGTAGGCGTGATCGGTGATGTAGGTCTCGCAGATTTCCCGGCGCAGGTCGATCAGCTTGTCCTTGCTCTGGCCCTTGTCCATCAGGAAAAACACGTCGGTGTGGTTGAGCGCCTTGACCGCCTGCATCGTGATGTAGTCAGGGTTGCCGGCGCCAATGCCGATGATCAGGATGCGTTTCATGGGAAAGTCTTCATGGGGGGTCTCGGTGCGGGGAACGGATTTTGCCATGTTCGGGACGTCAGGCGTGAGTTTCCAGGCGCAGGCGCCAACGCCCATTGAATCGCAACTCGGTGGATGACAGCGGTTCCACGTCGATCAGGTTGAACATGGCGGGTGGGCATTGCATGACATGCAGCAGCGCTGCGCGGATCACAAATGGATGCGTCACCGCCACGACATGCCCCGGGGATTGCTCGAGGGACTGCAACCACTGCCCTATCCGCTCACACAGTTGCACTACCGACTCGCCGCCGTGGGGCGCCGAGGTGCTGTCGGTCAACCAGGCCTGAAGCGCTTCGGGTTCGGCCTTCTGAACCTCCTCGATCGCCAACCCTTGCCAGCGGCCAAAATCACAATCGCGCAGGGCTGTTTCAACCAAAGCATCGTCGGCAAACAGCGCCGCCGTCTGCCGGGTCCGCGCCTCCGGGCCGCACAGCACCCGGGGTGCACGCTTGAAGCGTTGCCCCTGGGAAAGCGCCGCCTGCTGCCAGTCCATCTCCACCGACTCATCCAGCGCAAAGCGTGCCTGTTTCTGGGCACGGGTGCTGGCGTGGGCAACAAGGGTCAAACGGGTGGCCTGCATGACAAATCGCTCTGGTTTTAAGGTGCAGTCAGCGTAGACTTGCGAAGTTGTTTCAACATGTTTCAACTATTCTGCAACAGGAAGCCGGTTCAATGCCGGCGCGGTCGCGCCACTGTATTCGGCCTTTTAGCCGTAAGCCAGACCCTGTTTCAGCCAACTCGCTATCCATTTCGGGACGCGTCATCCCTGGAGGTTCTCATGGCTTATACCGCTGCAACTGGCTCCGACGTTTCAATACCGTCCATTCCCCTGGGCGAAATCCTGCCCTGGGCGATCTTCGGCGGCCTGCTGCTATTGCTCGCGATTTACTTCGTCGGCGCCGAGCAAGGCGCGACGGCCGTGTTCAAAGGCATGTACGTGCATGAGTTTGTGCATGACGGTCGCCACCTGCTGGGTTTCCCCTGCCATTGATTGGAGCGTGACGACATGACAGGGCATTTACTCGTTCGCGGGATGCTGGTGGGCCTGCTCGCGGGCATCCTGGCCTTCGGCTTCGCCAAGACTTTTGGTGAGCCGCAGATCGACAAGGCCATCGCCTTCGAAGATCAGATGGCACAGATGCACGGCGACGCGCCGGAAGAAGAACTGGTGAGCCGCGAAGTACAAAGTACCTTCGGCCTGTTCACCGGCGTGGTGGTGTACAGCGTCTCCCTGGGTGGCATTTTCGCCTTGGTGTTCGCCTACTCCCTGGGCCGCATCGGCAAGGTCGGCCCCCGTGGCTTGGCAGCGCTGCTGGCATTGGCGGCGTTTGTGACGATCATCGTGGTGCCGGGGCTGAAGTATCCGGCCAACCCGCCATCGGTGGGCGACCCGGCCACCATCGCGCAACGCACCAAGCTGTTCTTCCTGATGCTGCTGGTGTCGGTGGCGGCTGCGGTGATTGCGATCAACGCGGCGCGCAAGCTGATTGCCAGCCGTGGCCTATGGGCAGGCGCGATTCTCGGTGTGGCGCTGTACATCGTGATCGTGTCGGTGGCCGGCAGCTTGTTCCCGACCATCAACGAAGTGCCGGAACAGTTCTCGGCAGTGTTGCTGTGGAAATTCCGCGTGGCCTCCCTGGGGATTCAACTGGTGCTGTGGACCACCCTGGGCCTGGTGTTCGGCGCCGTGGCCGAGCGCAAGCTGAGCCAGCCTCAGGCGCGTCTCAACTCCTGACGGTACAGGTAGCCGCCGACGAATCGGCGGCTACCGGCATTCACACCCCGGGCCGCGCCAGGTAGAACACCTCGTAGCCATTGCCCGGATGGTTCACATCCAGCGCCTTGGCCGACAAGGTAATTCGCACCAGCTTCCACGCCTGCACATCCAGCGCCAGAAACACCGCGAAGTTATCGCTGCTGTCCGCGAGCTGCTGGTTGCGGGCCTTTTCTGCGGCGAGGATTTGCCCGCGGTCCGCCCCCGGCGCCAGCGCCCACTCCTCCCGATACAGGCTCAAGGCGTCTTGCGCCGGACCTCGCTGCACATCCAGCGGTAACCAGGACTCAATGTGCGGCTGGCCAAAACTGTCGAGGACCTTCTGGAAGCGCTCGCCGAGCAAGAAATCCGCAGCCTGCAAAGGATCCGACCACAGATAAATCGACGAATACAGGTTACCCACCCCCGGCCCCTGCCCTCTCTCCTGGGCGATAAACGCCTTGAACAGCAAACCCTCGGCATGATCCCACAACGGCCCCAGGCGAGCGGCCCGCTCACGGATGACACCCATGTCGTAATCGGCTGGCAAGCGGTGTGAATACTGTTTGGCAAACATCATGGCGCTCCAGTTCAGATGAGTGTCCAGCTTGCGCAGCGCCAATGATTTCAGCAAGATATCACCGGATATAGTTGTGATAAGGAATTGAAATGACCGACGCACTCAAGCCGCTGGATATCGACACCGTGCACGCCTTCGTCCTGGTCGCCGATTTCGCCAGTTTCACCCGCGCGGCCCAGGCACTGGACACCTCGCAGGCAGCCATCAGCCTCAAGCTCAAGCGCCTGGAAGAACGCCTCGGTTATCGCCTGCTGGTGCGTACACCGCGGCATGTACGTCTGTCGCCCCAGGGCGAGCAGTTCATCGTCGCCGCCCGCACATTGCTCAATGCCCACGAACGGGCGTTGGGTGACATGGGCAATGGCGCCCCGCGACGGTTGGTGATCGGCATCAGCGACCACGTGGCCGGGCCGGACCTGCCACTGTGGCTCAGCCGCCTGGCCGCCTATGACCCGCTGGTGATCCTGGAGGTGCGGATTGCTTCGTCCCGCGACCTGGTGGCGGCGTTCGACCGCAACGAATTGGACGCGGTGATCGTGCGCAACGAAGGCGATCGCCAGGACGGTGAGGTATTGGTGGTGGAGCGCTTTGGCTGGTTCGCCGCGCCTACCTGGCAGCACACGCCCGGCACGCCCCTGCGCATGGCAACCATGGCCGCGCCCTGCGGCGTGCGACACCTGGCGGTGCGCGCGCTGGATGAGGCGCGGATTGACTGGACCGAAGTGTTTGTCGGCGGCGGCGTAATGGCGGTGGGTGCGGCAGTCAGCGCCGGCCTGGGTGTGGCGGCGCTGGCCCGGCGAGTGGCGCCGGCGGGCGCCGTGGACGTCAGCGAACAGTACGGATTACCGGCGTTGCCCGTCAGTGAAATCGTGCTGCACAGCCGCATCAGCGACGGCCGCTCCCGCGAGACATTGCGGGCGTTGAGCGCAACCTTCAGAGGGGTTCTGGAGCGTTAGATTGCATCTGGGTATACCGCCCGCGCACGAACCGCTCCAGTTCATCGCCCGGCAGCGCCTTGCTGAAATACCAGCCCTGGATGATCAGCTCCGAGCCCGACTGCAAAAACGCCAGTTGCTCGGCGGTTTCCACGCCCTCCACCACCACCCCGAGGTTCAACGCCTCACAGAACCGCAGCATCCCGGTCAACACCTGGGCGCCCTTTGGATCATGCTGGGCGACCACGAAACTGCGATCGATCTTGATGAAATCCACGGGGAACTGGTGCAGGTAACTCAGCGCTGAAAATCCGGTGCCGAAGTCGTCGATATACACCTTGGCACCAATCGCCTGGAGCTTCTCGATCATCTGCCGCGTGCCCTGGATATCGCCCACCAGCGCATCCTCGGTGATCTCCACCGAAACCTGCCCGTGGGCCTGGGCCAGTATCTCCACCAGCCGATCACCATACGCCCGGGTAGTCAGCGTGGCGCTGGAGATATTGATCGTCATCGGCAACGTAAACCCGACCTTCTGCCACTTCTGGTACTGGCGCACAGCCTGGGATGCCACCCACACATCCACGTCGGGCATCAACCTGGCATGGGCCAGCCATTGCAGGAACTCCCAGGGTGAATGCACCGTACCTTCGGCGTCCCGGGCCCGCATCAACGCTTCGCAACCGGTGCATAGCCCGGTCCGGGTGGAAATCTGCGGCTGGAATTCGAGGTAGAACTCGTAGTCGCTGATCTGCTGGATATGGCTCAACTCGCTGACCTGGCGCGCCTGGGCCTTGTGGGACGCCATCACCGGGTCCAGCTCCAGCAAGCGGCCTTTTTCTTCCAGGCCGCGAAAGGTCATGTCCAGCGACTTCAAATACACCGTACCGCCCTCCGTGGCCTGGCGGTTGATCGCGCGCACATAGGGCGCATAGATCAGCATGCCAACCCCCAGCAACACCACCTGCAGCAACACTGCCGCGAGATCGCCGTGGGTGCTCAGGTAGGCGTTGAGCAACACCGGCGCAGTAAATGGCACGCTCACCACCGCAGGCGACACCCAGCCAATCTGCACCACCATCAACGCCAGTATCACGTTGAACGCCGGGACCACCAGAAAGGGAATGAACAGCCGCGGGTTAAGAATGATCGGCAAGCCAAACAACAGCACTTCACTGACATTGAACAACGACAACGGCAGGCTCGCCATCGCCACCAATCGCATGGACCGGCTTTTGGAAAACAGCAGGATCGCCAGCAGCAGGCACAGGGCACCACCCGAACCGCCGATAAACGCGAAACTGCCCAGCAAGCCGCCATTCAGTAGATATTTGACCGGCTCGCCCGCGGCCACCGCCGCATTATTGAGCCCGACCGCCTGGTCCAGCACATCAAAAAACGGCTGCATGGCGTAGACCCCATGGATCCCGAAAAACCACAGCAGCGAATTCATCAGGGTCACAAACAGGCCGCTGCCATAGGGCGTCTCCAGTGCATCGAGCACCTGCGGCCCCTGAAGCTGTGCCACCTGCGGAATCTGCAACAGCAACGACAGCACGAGCACCAGCCCGAGCGCCGTGATTGCCCCCGGCACCACCATATTGAGGGTGCCCTTGAGGTTGTGCCCCACCAGGTCTTCGTTGATCAACCGCGTCCAGCGACGCCGATGCAGCCAGGCGATGGCGGGCACATTGATCAGCGGTGAGGCGATGGCGATGAACAACACGAAGGTCGCCGAGGCTCGGGGAAAATCCCGCAGCACAAACGTGGCGATCACTACATGGGCCAGGCACAGGAACGCTACCGGGAGTTGCGGCAGGCGGTGCTGGATCGCGAGCATGTAGCCGATGGAGGCTGCCACCAGCAGCGGGATCACCGAGCTGATCTGGTTGTGCAACCCCGCCAGGAAGGCCACCACCTGTGGGTCGAAACCCAGCACTCGGGCGCATTCGGACAGGATCAGGAAACCGGCAGATACCAGCAGGCACGGCAGGATCCACAACAGCCCCTCGCGTATGGCCCGCAACGACTCGGTACTGGCGAGGGCCGCCAGCCGCTGGGTGAAGAAAAGCTTGAACAGCGTTTGCGCCATCACCTGTCCCTCGGTCCCTGATGCCAGGGTCGCAAAATAACACCTGGCTGTCGCCTTATCACGGGGTAACGCTACACGCCCTGACACCGCAAGCGAAAGGCTTTTGCCGCCCCTGGCGCATTTATTCAGAATCACCGCAGGGGCTTGCTGCTTGTCGATTGGCTCGGGTTGGCCCATCCTTTGGCGCACTGGTTGTCGTAAAAAACGACGCACCCCTCGAACGGACTCGACTGATGCTGCGATTCACTCCCCTCATGGCCTGTGCGCTGCTTGGGCTGACCAGCCCGTTGGCCGGCGCCGCCACCCCGACCTTCGCCGATGCCCAGGCCAGCGACCCGGCCAGGCTGCAATGGATGGTCGGCGCACCGCCACCGGCCGACCGCACCGTACGCTTTGAAGACGGCAGCTATTTCCGCTTCCCGGCCATGCGCTGGAGTGTCGCCAACTTTCGCCAATTGATGCCCACGGTTAACGTCTCCCGCGGGCTCGGCGCACCGCTGGCATTGCCACGCAAACTCGACCCGGCACTCGATGCAATCCCCGTGCAGCCAGTGGGTGCAGCCCAGCCGCTGACCTGGCGCCAGGCCCTGGACGCCACCTACACCGATGGCATCGTGGTGATGCATCGAGGCACGGTGGTTTATGAGCGTTATTTCGGGGTGCTCAAGGAGGATGGGCAACACGCGGCCATGTCGGTCACCAAATCGGTGATCGGTACCCTGGGCGCGATGCTGGTGGCCGATGGCACCCTGGACCCACAGAAAAAGATCGTCGACTACGTGCCCGAACTCGGCCGTTCGGCCTTTGGCAGCGCCACCTTGCGCCAGGTGCTGGACATGACCACCGCCCTGGACTACAGCGAAGATTATGCCGACCCCAACGCCGAAGTCTGGGCCCACGCCCAGGCCGGCAACCCGCTGCCCAAACCCAAGGACTACACCGGGCCGCGCAGCTACTACGAGTTCCTGCAAACGGTTAAGCAGCGCGGCGAACACGGGCGTGCCTTCGGCTACAAGACCGTCAATACCGACGTACTCGGCTGGGTGATTGCCCGCGCGACCGGGCGCAATGTCGCGCAACTGCTCAGCGAACGCATCTGGAGTCGGCTTGGCGCCGAACAGGACGCCTACTTCACCGTCGACTCCATCGGCACACCCTTCGCCGGTGGCGGCCTGAACACCGGGCTGCGGGACCTGGCCCGGTTTGCCGAGATGCTGCGCAACGGCGGGCGCTTCAATGGCCAGCAGATCGTGCCCGAAAACGTGGTGACGGATATTCGCCAGGGCGGCGACAAGCAGGCGTTCGCCCAGGCCGGCTACGCTCAATTGAAGGGCTGGAGCTATCGCAACATGTGGTGGGTAACCCACAATCCCGACGACGCCTTCATGGCCCGCGGGGTGCATGGCCAGAGCATCTACATCGACCCCAAGGCTGAAATGGTGATTGTTCGCTATGCCTCCCACCCGGTGGCCGGCAACGCCGCCAATGATGGGGTGACCTTGCCCGCCTATGCAGCCATGGCGGCTTTTTTAATGTCCAAGCCAGACTGACCGTCTCTCTTACCGTGGAGTAAACCTTTGTCCCAACCCGGCGAAAACCACCAGCTAGCCCTGGACCGATTCTTGAGTGAACACCCGGCCCTGGCCGCGGAACTGAATACATTGAACCCCCTGGCGGCCCAGGCCAAAGGGGAAACCATGGAGCAGTACCGCGCCGAGCGCCTGCATGAAGCCTTCGAGGCAGAAGCCGAGCAACAGGGCTTGTTCGCCTGGGAACTGACGCTGAAATTGACGGCGCATTCCCCGGCGGAGTTCGAGGCGCAACGCCTTGAGGTGCACAAGGAGGTGGCGCAAATGGCAGGCCTGAGTTGGTCGGAGTATTGCCAGCTGCACGACTTGCCCGTCTAGAACCAGCGGCCCAGGCCCTTCCTGCGATCAGCGAGCACCGCGCGTAATTCATCAAGGGTAACGGCCCTGCGTTCAGGGTCAGCCGTCAACGCCGTACGCAATACAGGCCAGCAATGGCGAGGCAGTTGCCGGGGCCGGGCCGGCCGGTCACTGGCGTGGCGCCGGCCTTGTGCCAATTCGTACAACACACAGGCCACTGCATACAGGTCGGCGCTGGCCGACAGTGCTCCGCCAGCCAACAACTCCGGCGCGGCGTACGCGGGCGTCCAGGCATTGAAGCGGCTGCGACTCAAGCCTGGAGAACCCGCCGGGGCCTGTCCGCAAGCCTCGCCCAGACCGAAATCGAACAAGCGCAACCCGTCGTCTCCCACCATGACATTGGCGGGTTTCACATCCCCGTGCAGCACACCCTGCTGATGGCTATGGCGCAACGCGTCGAGCAATTGCACGGCGATGCCTTGCAGCGCTTGCCAGGGTAAACCGCCGGGGCACTCCAGCAGCAACCGGTCCAGGGTCATGCCCTGGAGCAGTTCCATGGTAAAGAATGCGATCTGGCCGGGAGCATCCACTTCAAATGAATACACACGCACCACCTGCTCATGCCGCAGGCTGCGGGTCAGGGCAAACTCGTTGTACAGCAACACGTGGGCATCCGCAGATTTGCGAATGGCTTCGCCCAACACCTTGATCGCGACACTGGAACAGGGCTCGCCAAACTGTTCGTGCAGCAGGTCCCGCGCACGATAGACCACGCCCATGCCGCCTGCGCCCAACACGCGCTCGATCAGGTATCGCCCGGCCAGCAACTCGGGGGCTCCGTCGCGCGGTGGGTTTACCGGGGCCTTGGCAAAGGCAAAGTGGGTCAGGTCGCGCATGACTGCACCACCACAGCGGTCAGGTTGTCGCCGGCCGTGCCGCGCAAGACACCTGCAAACAGCTGGTCCAGGACACGTTGCGGGTTTCCCTGGCTCAAGGCCTGGCCCAACTCAGAGTGGCTAAGCGCCTGGTACAGGCCGTCGCTGCACAACAGAAACACATCCCCTGCCAAGGTACCGAGTTCCAGGACCTGCGGGCTCAGTGGTGCCCGCGAGCCGATGGCCCGGGTCAAGGCCCGTGCGTCTGGATGGGCCCTGGCCTGTTCCGGGCTCACCTGCTGGTCAATCAATTGCTCACACAGCGAATGGTCTCGCGACAGCTGGTACAGCGTCTGCCCGCGCCACAGATAGCAACGACTGTCACCGGCCCAGACACACGCAGCGCGATCGCCCTGAAGCAACAACGCCACGACCGTGCTTCCCATGATGGCCTCGGCGCCATGGGAGGCCAGCGTCAATTCATCGCCCAGCCGCCGGTTGAGCCATTGCAGGCAACGACAGGTCGCCTCGACGCGTTCATCCAGGCTGCCCTGGCCGGGCAATGACGCCAGGCCATCGACCACCAGCTGGCTGGCGATGTCCCCCGCCTGATGCCCGCCCATCCCGTCCGCCACGGCCCAGCAGCCCGTCCCGGGGCAATCGAGAAAGGCATCCTCGTTGCGTAAACGGACCTTTCCACGGTCTGTGCGACCGGCGCTGTGCCAGCGGTCGCGAGGTTGGCTCACAACTGCTCCGGCAGGCGAAAAGTTCGCCACTGCGCCATCTGAAATGGATTGGGTGTGCGTCGGCTGGTCAGCAGGTAGTTGGCGCGCAAGCCTGCCAGGTCAGCCTTGAGGATCAGCTCATCCTGCCCGCTGGAGGGTTCGCTCTGCATCAAGTCGAACAAGCGAAACAGGGACCAGGCCCCGGTATTTTTTTCGAGCCCCAGCGCCCGCTCGCGGCCACGCTCCAGTACCAGGCTGCTGCGACCATTCTCAGCCTCGGCTGGCCATTGCATCGCCATGGGGACAATCGGCCCGTGCCGGTACTCCATCTGCTGGCCACCCAAACGCAAGACCGCGCGACTCACCGACGGGTCCAGGCTATAGGGTGCGAGCGTGAAACGAACCTGCAAGTCCCCCGACTCATCCGCAAAAAAACCGCGCCTGATCACCTGCACCTTCGCCTGCTGGTCGAGCAACGCCCGAGACATCGGCAAGCTGCGCCCATCCAGGCTACGCAGCCTGTAGCGCCCGGAATCACCGCTGACGAAAGGCTTCAGATAGCTGTCAAAGAATCGCGCCATGATCCCCTCAGGCTTGAAAAACTCCTGGAAGTCGTTGAGGGAAACGTCGCTGCTGGCGTGGGCATTGAACGGGAAACGCAGCTTGATCGCCCTGCTGTAGAAACCATATACCTCGCTCTGATAACGCTGGTTCACATGCCGATAGGCCTGGTCGAGCATGAGGCGCCAATGCTCGTCGGCCAGGCTTTCGAACCAGCCCGCCAGCGGCAGCGGCAAACGAGCGGCCACGTTGCGCAGGTTACTCAGCGCATCCTGTTGCCCCTGGATCCGCCGCTTGACCATCTCGAACGCGACCGGCTCCGGCGCGCCTTCGCGATTCAAGCTCGCCAACTGCAGGTGCAAGTCGTTGAGCGCCTGTAACACGCCGGTCAACTCGGCCCCCGGGTTCTCATGGTTGTCCAGCAACTGGTGCAAGGGCTCGAAGCGGCGCTGCATGGCTCGCCGTGCGCTGTCGGGCAAGGCATTGACCAACCCGGCGGCGGTCGGCAACCGCTCTGCCGCAGGCCCAGGCAGCTTGGCAGCCAGCTCGTCGAGGCGCTCACTGGCCGACGGCAGGCGCGTGTGGTCACGAACCTGCTGCAACAACTGCAACAACGGCGACTGGGCCGACGTCAAGCTGGCGAGCTGCTCGGCGCCTTGCCTGGAGTTTTCAGTTTCACGCAGGCCAACCTGCCCAAGCGCCTCGCTCCAGGCATCGGCATACTCGCTGAAGTAGCGTTGTTCAAGCTCCACCATCAACCGTTGCAAATCCATGGCGCTCAGGTCGGCGCCCTCTCCCAGCACCCAGTTGTCCTGGACGATGGTGTTCACCAGCCGCGCGCCCTGCGCTTCAAAATGCCGCTGGTACGTGCGGGTATAAAACCCCGGAATGGAACGCTCGCCCCCGTCAAACACCCGCCCGTGTGCAAGGCGCAACGGTTCAAGGCCGCGAGCTTGTTCGCGCAGCACCCGGTACACCACGTCAACCAGCGATTCGCCGCGCAACACGTGGCGCGCGCGGGCCACCAGCTCGTCATCGAGCGGCTGCACGAACGGCTGCTCAAGCAAGCGCGCGAAATGTTCATTCAACCGGTTTTGCACGGAGGGCTCACCGGCAAACCGTACAGACCAATGCCCCGCCACCCGCTCACGCAGCCAGCCGACATCCCGACGCTCCCGCAGGTTGAGCATCAGGTATGCCCGGAGGTTATCCAGCAGCCGTTCACGATCTTCCAGGCTGCCGCGAACTTGTTCCTGCAGCATCTCGCTGACCTGGGACAGCAACAGCCGGCCCAAGGCACGCTCGTAGGCCTGCTCCAGCACCGGACGGCTGATACTGCCCTGATACAACCCCATCCGCTCAACCAGCCTGGCTTCGCCCGGCAAGGGGAAAATCCGCGTGGCCGCCAGGCGGCTGTCCAGCAGCGGCAGGAGTGCCTGGGTAGCGTCTGACCCAGGCTGCACGGGTGCGAGCTGTCGTGCCAGCGCCTGCAGTTGCTCCAGACGTTGATGATTGGAGGAGTAACTGTGGGTCCACAGCAAGCCCGCCGCCACGACGACCACTAGCGCGCCCAGGGCCAGTCCCCCCTGGTGCCGGCGGATTCGACGGCGCTCCTGGCTATCGAGGTCCGCCAGGTCGGCTTGCGCCAGAATCACCCGGCTGAACAAGCCCTGAATAAAGTACGCACGTGGTTCAAGTGCCTGTGGGCCACCGTCGGCGCTGGTCAAGTAGAAACCACGAAAGCCGTTGGTGTGCTGATAACGCGGGCCGCAAAAAGCAACGTCGATATAGAGGCTCAGGCGCTCGCCAATCCGGGCCGCCTGATGGGGGAAGTCGAGCATCCGTCCGCGCAGATCACTGTTGCGTTCCTGGTGCAGGCGCTGCACAAGCTCACCGCTCAAGCGCTGCAGCAGTGCTTCAAACGCCTGTCGTACCTGGGCAATGCCAATACCCGCTTTGCCTGGGACGATAGATTCGCCCAACACCGCATCACTGCCTTCGCCCAACGGCCGCTCGAAGAACTCCGCAAACCCCGGCAGGCGGTCGGCCTGGGTCACCACCAGGTAGATCGGCACCTCCACATGCAACGTCTGGCGGATCTCCAGCAACCGACTCTGGACTGCCCGCGCCTCATTCTCCAGCTGACGCTCGCTGCCATGGAGCAATGTGTCTGTCGACAGCGCCACCACCACACCATTGAGCGGGCGTGTCCGGCGCCGCACCTTGAGCAGCTCCAGCAGCGTCGACCAACCCGCGCCATCCACCTGGCTGTCAGGCTGGGTAAGGTAGCGGCCGGCGATGTCGAGCAACACGCCGTCCTCGGCGAAATGCCAGTCACAGTCCCGCGTGGCACCGCCCTGCGTCGCTACCGACGCGCCCTGATCCTGGAGCAACTGCAAGCCACTGGCGGCCAACATCCGGGACTTGCCACTGCCTTCCTTGCCGATCAGCAAATACCAGGGCAATGCATTACGCCAACGCGGGCTGCGTTCACCATAAATCCGGGAGTGTTTCAGGGTGTACAAAGCGTCCTTGAAGCGACCGCGCAGGTGCCGCTGCTCGTTTTCAACCTGGCCTTTGCGCGGGCGTGGTTCGCCGTCATCGACGGTTGATTGCCGGGCCATACTGCGCCAATTGGCATACACCATCGCCAGGCCCCACAACAAAAATAGCCCGCTGATTGTCAGCAAGCGCGATGCCGCCGCTTGCCAGAATCGATAGTCGTCGACAGCCAGCAGTGGCCCGAAGAACCACACGGTCATTGCGACCGCGAGCACCAGCAGCAGGCTCCAGACCCAAACCCTGCCCAGCACGGCGCCCGCGCTCCTGAAGAATGCGTTCATGCGTTGCTCCCTGCGTTAGAGCGGCGCCCGGAACATATCCGGCGCCACGAGTTGATACGGTTGCAACACCGCTTCACGCTGCTGGCCCAGCACCCAGGCAAATCCTGCATACAGGCTCAACAGGCTGGCGGCGACAAACACTGCAATCCAGGTGAGCGACACGACCCTCAGCCGTTTCCGGCGCGGCTGTTCCGGCCTGGGCGACGGCGCGCACGCCGCAGGCGTATCACCCCGCACATGCCGGATCTGCCGATACAGCGCGTCCCGAACCTGTTCAAGCTGCAACAACCCACGCTCCATGACCCGGTACTTGCCCTCAAACCCGAGGGACAGGCACAGGTACATCAACTCCAGCATCGCCAGGTGCTTGAAGGGGTCCCTCGACATGCGCTCAAGCAACTGGAAAAACTTCTCGCCGCCGAAGGTTTCGTTGTGAAAACTGCTCAGCAGGCTCATCTTCGACCAATCGCTCTGGCTGCCCCATGAGGTGGTGACCACTGCCTCGTCGATCACGCTGCACAGCACATACCGCGCCGCCATGACCTCGCTGCCTTGGGCCCCGTCATGCCGGGCCCGCGTCTCGAACAGCGTGACTGCAGCCGAGAGTCGTTCATTCAGGGCGCGCAGGCTTTCCTCGGCGGTACTGCGCTTGAGGCGGACCACCTCGGACAACAGCTCCCAGGCAGGCGCCACCAAACTGTTCAGGCCAATGTCGAAATGCTCCGCGCCCTGCAAGTGGGCCGCGTAGATCATCCGGTCTTCCAGTTGTTCGAAACGCGGCGGCGATGCGAAGTCGGTCATCGGTCCCTGCGCCGGTCCGCGTCCCTGTCGATCAAGCAGGACGGTTTTCTCGTCCTGCGGGTATTCCCTGTCCATGGTCTCAGTTCCTGATGGCCCAGAATTTCAGTTCCAGTTCGGCAAATTCACCGCTGACGTGGAAGGCAAATCCTCCCGACTGCTTCAACTGCTCAATGTCCCGGGCACCGAGTTCAAGCATGAAATAGGTGTTGGCGGCATGAAACGGTATCTGCCGGGGAGCCACCGGCAGCGGCTTGACCTTGATGCCCGCCAACTGCAGGTTGACCAACTCGCGAATCCGCTCCACAGGGCCGACCTTGAGGTGCGCCGGCAGCCGGTGACGAAGCTCCTCGGCGTCACAATGGGCGCTGGCGGCCAGAATGAAGGTCGCCGAACCCAGCAGGTTGAGATCGCTCACCGGGCACACCAGCACCCCGTACTGGCGAGGCTGCAGCGCCAGCTCAATGGCATGCTGCTCAAGCACCATCGACAGCAGGCTGCGAATCGGCTCCATCAATCCACGAAAGCTGGCGCCCTGGTCGCTGTGCCGGTAATGCCCCTCGAAGTGCGCACGCTTGCTGTCGCTGGCAAACGTCGCGAGTTCACCCAGGATCGACAGCAATGTTCGATACAGCGTTTCAGGGCTGACCTGGCTCAGGCCCAGGTAGTGACGCAAGACCAGTTCGGTGCGATTGATCAATTGCAACATCAGGAAGTCGCCAACCTCCGCGCCGGCGGCGGTACCGTTGGAGCGAATCCGCTCGGCGATGGCATCCCCCCGGTAAGCGAGCAGGCTGATCACTTCCTTGAGGCAAGACAGCAGGTAGCCGGAGCCATGCAGGTGAATGAAGCTCGGGATAAAATCGGGGTCCAGGCTGACGCCCTCCTCAGTGCAACTGAGCACCTGGGCAACCTTGAGCTTCACGTAATGCGGGTCGCTGTGTTGCTCCCCCAGCAACAGGCGAAAATCCAGCTGCCCGCAATTGACCTGACGACGAGCTTCTTCCCCGGCGTTGGAGTCGCTGACGTCTACCGCAAGAGTCTTGTAGCGCGCCAACACATCAATCTGCTCGGGTCGACGGGCTTCAACACAGTTACCTGTGGCCAGCGGCAAGGCCAGGTAGATCGACTGCTTCCCGGTATTTACCGGAACCTCCAGCACCAGCGACTCCATCGCGCCGCCCAGCTCGAACAGGCTGCCATCCGGCAATATGCCGCTGGCCTGGCTGATAACGACCTTGCCCATATTGAGGTATTGCACATCGATTTCCAGGGCCAGGAAGCCCCAGGCGTGACGGCACAACAGCTGGGTGCGGCGCGTGAGTTGCTGATCGTGGTACCGATCGTTTTGCTGAAAATGCTGAGGGCGCAACAACATGCCTTCCTGCCAGATGACTTTTTGGCTGTACATGTCAGTCGCCCGCCTTCGCGGGTTGCGGGTTGACCAACCGAATGCCGGCCTGATCAAGGATCAGTTCAGCGCCGGTCAATCGCTGCGCGGTCACCGGCAGCACATAGCGCCATTGCGAGTGAGGCAAATCACGGTACGCCGCCAGCACGCCGACATAACGACTGCCGGGCTCGAGACTGAGTTTGAGCGTGGAGTGATCGCCGGGGCGCAACTCCAGCTCTTCGAGGTTCACCAGGTCCTTGGGCAACGTGTGCTCGGCATGAGCATAAAGGCTGAAAAAGTCCGCATTTTCAAAAGCCACGGGGTGTCGAAGCTCCATCAGGTGCACCACGATCGGCGAGGGGCGACCATGGAGATCAGGGTTGACCCGTTCGCTGGCGGTCAGTGTCAGGTCCAGCTTGGTCAACTTCGAAAAGGGCGACAGGGAGCAACCACCCAGCAAACCCATTACAGCGCACAACAATGCAACGGTGACTCGGGACATGAAGATCATCCTGGATAACGGTGAAGGGTTGAGATCAGGCGAATCTATTCCTCGTACGCCTTGGCGAAGTCGCTGCCCAGCAGGCGCTCGCTCAAGTGCTCGTCCTCGATCAGTGCCTGGTAATGGCGCTGATACGCGCGCCAGCGGGCGCCACACCGGGGGATCAGCGGCGGCCTTGCCTGGCGTTCGAAGCACAGCAGCAAATGGCCGGGCGCAAAGGCTGCCAGAGCGCCGCGTACTGCCGCGCGGCAGGCCGCCAGCAAGGCCACCTCGTGAGCCTGCATGTCGCGGTACGCCCGCATGACAAGCATCTCGGCGGAAACCTGCCCCAGCTGCCCGACACCCAGCAGCGACCCCAAGGCCGCACTGGCGTCTGCGCTGTCTCTAAGTGGGTTGGGGCTTTGGAGCGGCGTCTGGGTGAGTGCCAGTTTCAGCTCTTGCCTGAGCTCGTTACGGGTGCCCAGGCTCTGTTGCAACCCTTCAGTCATTTGCCGGAGCAAGCTCGCGGCCTTGATCGCCAGGACTTCTCTTGCCGACTCATCGAGGTCGCCCAGATCAATACCGAGTGCCTGCGCAAACCCCAACCAGAATGGCCCTGAGCCGTGACCTGGAACGGGCGATTGCGGACTTGGGGCGACCTGGCGCGCAGGCTTCACAAGCTCGGGAACCGTCAGGTGATCCCGGTCCGCCGCCGCGTGGTCCGTCCAGCGCAATGTCTCGTAGGTGGTCATGTTCAGGGCCGCCAGCTCTTGCGACCCGTCCTCGCGCTGCAGTTCGCTGGCCAGTGCCCGCAGTGGGTCCAGCTCAAGGAATGCATCATCGGGAATCAGCCTGTGTAATCCGTCCTGGCCCTGTCCCAGCGGTGGGCTGACCAGTCGTGCGCGAATACTCAGCGGCCCCAGCTGAAATACCGCGCCGTCATCTATCGGTTGCTGCTGCCCCTCATGCAGACGCTCACTGCGGCCTGCCAGGCGGGTTCCATTGCTGCTGATATCCGTCAGGAAATACCGGCCGTCACGATAACTGATCACCGCGTGACGACCGGAAACCTGGCGACTGGTGTCAGGCAGGGTCCAGTCGCAACCGGCCCCCCGGCCGATGACGCCCCCCACACCGTCAAAGACTTTGCGCAGCGCCGGCGCGGACTCTGCTGGCCCCGCAGGGCACACCTCAAACACTAGCTGCATGGCAGGACTCCTCCGCGCTCACAGGCCACGACCGGTGGACCGTGGATCACCCAGCGGACGGTAGTCATCGTCGTCAAAGACATGATTGGTGTTACAGCCACTCAGCAAAAACAACACAAGCACCAGGGCTTGCCACTGACTAACAGGCATCAGGTATCTCCCGGAATTGAAAGGGTGTGCCATTCAGCACTCTCCCTGGACTTCGCCAAACGGAATGTCCAGGCGTGCAAGGCGGTACAACAACGTGCGCCGGGCGAGGCCCAGTTCACGGGCGGTGCGGGTTCGATTGCCACGGTTCTTGCGCAGGCAGTCGATCAGCACTACCCGCTCGACTCGCTCCATGCGCTGGCGCAGCGTTGCGTCGACAGCGGGCGCGGACAGGGTTGATGGCAGCGATAAATGCGCAGGCAGGATCACCTCGTCGTCGCACAGCAGCACCGCCCGCTCCACCATGCATTTGAGCTCACGAACGTTGCCGGGAAAGTGGTGGCTGGACAGTTGATCCAGGGCCGCACTCGACCAGCCCACCGTGGCTCGCCCCAACAGTGCACAGGCCTTGTCGGCGAAATGCCGGGCCAGTTGCAGCACGTCCCCGTCCCGCTGGCGCAGCGCCGGCAACTCGATAGGAAACTGCGCCAGCCGGTAATAAAGGTCCTCGCGAAAGCTTCCTTCAGCCACCATGCTGGTGAGGTCCCGGTGGGTCGCCGCGACGATTCGCACGTCGACCTTGTGGGACGTGTTGGCACCCAACGGCCGAATCTCGCCCTCCTGCAGGACCCGCAACAACTTGGCCTGCAGTGACAGCGGCATATCACCGATTTCGTCGAGCAGCAGCGTGCCGCCGTGGGCGGTGTCAAACAGGCCGGCGTGGTCTCTTTCGGCCCCGGTGAACGCGCCTTTGCGGTAACCGAACAACTCACTTTCGAGCAAGCCTTCGGGAAACGCTGCGCAGTTTTGCACCACAAATGCCTTGCTGCTGCGCGGGCCGGCAGCATGAATGGCCCGGGCGACCACCTCTTTACCGGTGCCGGTCTCGCCCCGGAGCAGCACGGTGTAGGGGCTATGCACCACCTTGCCGATCAGGCGGCACGTCTCGTCCATGGCCGTGCTGTTTCCGATCAAGCCGTAGGCGCTGGTGCTGCGGGTGCTGCGAACCACCTTCAACGCACCGGGAGTCCGGCGCATTCGCCGCAACAGGGCCAACTGGCTCAAGACAAAACTGCCCAATTGGCCCAGGGACGCACCATAGCCAGCCAGCTCCGTCGCTCGCAGGCTGGCACACAACACCATCCCGGATACCTGCTTGCTCGGCCCCGGTAACGGCACGCACAGGAGTGATTGCCAGGACGCCGCAACTGCTGGCAGAAACCCCGTGTCATACACACTGCTGCCTACCTCGGTGAGGTTGAACACGCGGTTCTGTTGCAGCACGTACTGCAACAGTTGCTCGTTCCGGAAATCCGCGCCCGAGCTCACAACCGCCCCTGGCGGCGACAGGCCCGGCAAATACTGGGCAGCCAGTTCGAGGCGGCCGGTGGCCTGGTCGAGCAGGTACAACTGGCCAAGCTCGCAGCCGCTCAGTTGCGCGGCGCCTGCCGCAAAGTCATCGGCCAATGTCGATTCGTCACTATTGACGCCCAACCGGGTAAACCATCCCAACAAGGCAGCGGCGTAGTCCAGCGGGCTTGGCAACTGGGTAAACGGATTGTCCGCCATCAGCTGAACTCACAGATTACGGTGCCATTGGCATCCAGCCTGGCATGGACGAACTGCAGGGACTTGCCAACGGCCATCGCATCCAGCAGGCGATCCACCACCTGCGGCAACAGGTTTTCCTCGATCCATTGGTCGACAAACCGCGCGCCACTCCCACTGTGGCTACAGTGCTCGGCCATGTGTGCGACAAGATCCCCTGCGTGACTGAATGCGAGCTTGCGCTGAAGCAGACGCTGGCCCAGGCGCTGAAGTTTGTGTTCAATCAGTTGGTGCAGCACCGCGCCTGCCACCGGGTAATACGGCACGACTCGCATACGGGCCAGCAGCGCCGGCTTGAAATGAGCTGTCAGTACCGGCCGGATCGCGGCGTGCAGTACTTCGACAGCCGGTCGTTGACTGTCGGCGCACAGCCCGGTGACAAGATCGCTGCCCAGGTTGGAAGTCATCAGGATCAGGGTATTGCGAAAGTCGATTTCACGTCCTTCTCCATCATTGGCTACCCCTTTGTCGAACACCTGGTAAAACAGGTTCAGGACATCCGGATCGGCCTTTTCCACCTCATCGAGCAGCACCACTGAATAGGGCTTTTGCCGCACCGCCTCAGTCAGCACCCCGCCCTCCCCGTAACCGACATAACCCGGTGGTGCGCCGATCAGCCGGGACAGTGAGTGTTTCTCCTGGTATTCAGACATGTTGATCGTGGTGACAAAGCGCTCGCCGCCATACAACAGGTCGGCCAGGGCGTGGGCTGTTTCAGTTTTGCCGACACCACTGGGGCCCACCAACAGAAATACCCCCACGGGGGCATCAGGCTTGTTCACGCCGGCCGCGACAGCCCGCAGGCAACGGTCCAGGACCTGCACGGCACCTTCCTGGCCGAGGATGCGACCACGCAGATCATCCGCAAAGTTCAGGACCTTCGCGCTGTGTTCGCGGGCAAGCTGTTCCAGGGGAATACCCGTCCAGGCACTGATAACCTGCGCCACCAACCGTGGGCATACTTCGAAGCTGACCAATCGCTGTTCGTGCTGTATGGCCTGCAACGCCTGATGGTTCTGGGCCAGGAGCGGAGCGAGAGCCTCAGTGCTTTCGCCAAGGTTACCGGCGTCGGCCAGTTGCTGGCGCAGCGAGAGTACCTTCTCGGCCAGTT
Organism: Pseudomonas sp. Ag1; assembly: GCF_000278565.1. NCBI lineage: Bacteria > Pseudomonadati > Pseudomonadota > Gammaproteobacteria > Pseudomonadales > Pseudomonadaceae > Pseudomonas > Pseudomonas sp. Ag1. The sequence goes on along the minus strand of NZ_AKVH01000106.1, from coordinate 59,376 downwards.
CGCGCTGTTGGGTCCAGCGTTGTTCAAGCTGGAACTGTGCAACTTCTACTTCATCCAGTCTCCGGGTGAGGTGCTGCAGCACCTGTTCATCGATGGCCAACCCCGCGTCAGCATCCCTGCGCACGGCACGTTGCTGGCGCGTGCCCTCGGCCAGTTCGGCGCGCAACTGCTGCAGTTCGTCCGGCGCCGTGACCAGGCTGATCCGCACCCGGGCACAAGCGGTGTCCAGCACGTCCACAGCCTTGTCCGGCAACTGGCGGCCGGCCAGGTAGCGGGCACTCAGCTGCGCGGCGGCGACCACGGCGTCATCGCGCACGTAGACTCCGTGGCTGGCCTCATACACCGGGACCAATCCACGCAAAATCGTCACGGCATCGTCAACCGTCGGCTCGTGCACCTGCACCGGCTGAAAACGCCGCGCCAACGCCGGGTCTTTCTCGAAGTACTTCTTATACTCCGACCAGGTCGTCGCGGCGATGGTACGCAACTCACCTCGTGCCAGCGCTGGCTTGAGCAGGTTGGCGGCATCGGAGCTGCCGGCCTGGCCGCCTGCGCCGACCAGGGTATGAGCCTCATCGATGAACAGGATGACCGGTTGCGGCGAGGCGTTGACCTCATCGATCAAGCCTTTGAGGCGGCGCTCGAACTCACCCTTGATACTGGCACCGGCTTGCAGCAGGCCCATGTCCAGGGTTAGCAGGCGCACCTTCCTGAGCACCTCTGGCACTTGCGCGCTGACGATCCGCAGGGCCAGGCCCTCGACTATCGCGGTTTTCCCGACACCCGCCTCGCCCACCAGAATGGGGTTGTTCTTGCGCCGCCGCGCGAGCGTATCGATCATTTGCCGGACTTCGTTATCGCGACAGAGCACGGGGTCGAGTTTCCCGTCCCGGGCCTGGCGAGTCAGGTCATGGGTAAAGCGCTCCAGCAAGGAACTCCCCGCCTCAGCTGGAGCCGCCTGCGCGTTTTCACTCAAGAGAAATCCGAGCACACGCGGTGCATCAAGCGTGCTCATCACCGCCTGGTAACGGCTGCCAGCGTACTGCATCGGGTTGCGCAACAAGGCGAGCAGCAAGGCGCCATGGTCCACTTCCCGTCGGCCCAGCTCCAGATGGGCAACCAGCAACGCCTGCTGCAGCCATTGCACCAGGGCGGGCGAAAACACCGGATTGCGGGACGCGCTCTGGTCGACCCGAGGTTGCAGCACGGCCTGCAATTCCCCGGCATCCACGCCCGCATCCTGCAGCGCTCGCATAAGAACACCCTCGGGATGCTCCAGGAGCGTCAGCAGCAAGTCTTCCACCAGGACCTCGCCGCCGCCCCGGGTGACACAACGCTCGGCGCTGCGTTCCAGGTCGCGCCGTGTGGACGCCGTCAATGCCTGGATAAGTTGTTGCAGATCCACATTCATCATATCCATCAATCCCTAATGATTTTTACTGGCCAGGATGACCACGCCGTCTGCCCGCTCATGCCCAAGCCAACTGGTCCAGCCCAGGCGGCAGACGTTGTGCTCGCCAAGGTGCAACGGCCGGACCTCGCCCGCCGCCAACACCAGTCGCACGTCGTATTCCAAGGGGTCCCGGGCGGCAAAACGCACCAGCGCACACAGCGGCTCGTAACCCGCCCCGGTGGGCAAAAACTCGTGAAAACGCTGCCAATCGAGTGCCAATACATGAACCCTGAACATGCCACTGCGGTCGATAAGGCACTCCCCCAGCACCAGGTCCGAACCCAACGAGCTATAGGCGCGACCAAGGTCATTGCGCTGCTCCTGGTCGATCACTACCCTGCGCTCGACCCACTGCTCGATGACCAGCCGGTTGTGCTTGAAGTAATAACGCAGCACGGTCTCGATCAGCGCGGCGGAGTGCACGCGCAGGCTCAGCAGCCCCAGGTAGGGCAAAAGGCGTTTCCAGTTCAGTTGAGCCGCGCTGCGAATCGCGCTGCCACCCAGGCCCACCCATGCAAACATCTGCTCGGAAAAAGGATCGCGGGCGCCCGTTTGAAAACTCGCCTGATAACGATATTTTCGCCAGATCGGCACTATCAGCCGGTGCAGGCGATGGTGAAAAAGATCAAGAAATTCCCGCGTCGGATTACCGCCCGCTACCTCGGCAAAGGCTTGCTCGCCATAGAACGCCGGCAGCGGTGACCCTGTACCAAACAGGCCCAGCACATTGAGGCGAAGCCGTGCCCGCAAATGGCCGTGCTCGACAAAAAACTCCACACGATCAATGTCGTTGCCGGGAAAGCCAAAGCCTGGGTTGGCCTGGAACTCCAATTGATCGTAAAGCGCCTCATCGTCCAGCGAGGGATGCGCCTCGCGCAGGCGCTCGATAATCTGCGCAACCGCCTGAAACACCGAGTACTCGCGAATCACTCGGGACAGTGCGGTTAAAGCAGGGGCTGCTGGCCCATCCGGGGTGGCCATAGGTACACGTCTCCTTGTGTGCTGATGACTCGCAGTTCGTGGTACGAGTTGAGGCTGGCGTAAAGCGCGAAGAACTCGTTGAGCACCGAAGCAAAGACGAACACGTCGCCCTCCCCCAGGTAGCCTTCAGGATCGATGGTGAGGTCAACCCGCAAGCCGCGAAATGGCAGGCCTCGGTGCAGCCGGTCTACGGGCTGGTGACTGATCGAACGGAGGGCGCCCAGCCTTCGCCTGCTGACCTTTTCCACCTGGCGGTCGTGATAACGCGGCAGGTCGTAGGTTTCGAGGATCACCCTCAAGGCGTTGATATCGGTCAATGACAGATAGTTGAGCGACATATTGCTGATCAGTCGCCACAGGAAGTCGCTGTCCAGGGGTGGCGCAAAGCTGGGGGTTGCCGCGGTGATGTTGCGAAACGAGAGAAACTCGGGCGTCTGTTCGCACGCCTGATTGATATCGCCCACCTGCAGCAGGCATGGCAGGTTGTGGTTGGTGCAGGTCAGTTCAATCGACAGGGTTTCCTGTTCATGCACTGGACACCGGTCGAAACTCAGCCAGGTATCCAGGCCGGCATGTTGCAGGGATGGCCGCTGGCGAACGCCATAGCTGGGCGCGGCGCTGCCAAAATCGTGCTCAAACGATTCGAACGGAACATATTCCTGGTACCCGAGGCCTCCCGGCCGCCATCCCGTGACCTTGTCGACGGAAAATACACCGCAGTTCCCCCTGGCGTATTCGCCAGGCAACAACAGGTATTCGTCCTGCTTGCCGTCCAGGCGAATCGGTACGCCGTCGTGCTTGAACAGATTGACGATGGGCGTGCAGTACAGCTTCACGTTGTCTAGGGTAGGCGCCATTCGCTCAATACCGCGACCACGCATGTCGAAGCGTAACGTCACGCCATGTAGCTGCTTGAGTACGTCAATAGGCAACCTGCTCAACGCGCCAAGGCCACTCACATCGACAAACAGGTATTTGTCGGGAAAGGCGAAGTACTCCTGCAAATGGCGATAGCCACGAAAGGTATTCAACGGATAAGGGATCAGTGCCTCATCCTCGGAAAAGCCCACAGGACTGATATCGTTGCTGGACAGACGCAACGAAACAGGCTCGCCGTCGGCGCCGATGACCGGCAGCCCGTCGCGCCCGAAAGGCAGCAACTCGAACCCGTCCAGGTGGCGCAAAAGCCCCAGGTAAAGCGCCTGGCTGACGGGCTGCTCCCCCGCGAGATGCAAACGCAGGCAGTTCAGTTCCAGCTCACTGAAGTTGCCCTCGGCCGTCATCTCCAGACGCAGGCAGAGCAAAGCGCCCTCGCCCTGTACCGAGTACTCCATGGCGGCCAGTTGCAGCGGCAAGACCTGCGTCGGGTAACAGGTACGAAAACGGCAGCGTTCACCGTCGATCGCAATGCTTTCCACCGGTGTATCCCGCTCGACCCTGATGGCCGGCCCTGTGCGCTTGAGCGGATCAAACTGCAGCATGCTGAACGACGGCAGCGGCCGCATATAGTTGGGCCACAGCAGATGCATCAACGAGTGACTCAACTCCGGCAATTGATCATCAAGCTTCTGCCGCAGGCGACCGGTGAGGAATGCAAAACCCTCAAGCAACCGTTCTACGTCCGGGTCCTGGCCAGCGTCCCCGAGAAACGGCGCGAGTGCCGGGTTGCGCTCGCAGAAGCGTCGCCCCAACTGTCGCAGTGCGCTCAGCTCGCCCTGGTAGTAGCGGTTAAACGACATTCGGTTTGACCTCGACCCGTGCGCCGTGAGCCAGGCTGGCGCAAAAGGCGACCGCTTGCGTCATGCCATTGACTTCCATGGCCCCCTCGATGGAAAAAGCCAGCACCATCGGGTCACGGCCCTGTGGCAATGCCCTGACACGGACATCCTTCAGACGGGGTTCGTAGGCCTGGATAAAGCGCTCAATCAGGAACCGAGCCTGGCTCAACGCGTCATGCAGGCTGAGGCGCATGTCATTCAGATCAGGTAACCCGTAATCAGGTAGCGTCTGGACACTGCCCGCACGGGTGCTGAGCATTTTCGCCAGATGCCCCGCCACGGATTCCACGACGCAACCTTGCGGGCTGCGCCCCACGCCGGACTCCAGGCGCTCGAAAAGGCTGCGGTTTTGGGTAATCACGTGGCGGCGGCTCATTCTTTATCGAGCTTGCCGACGAGCGACAGAGTGAAGTCTGCCCCCATGTACTTGAAGTGCGGGCGAACGCTCAGGTTGACGCGATACCAGCCGGGCTCCCCGTCGACATCACTGACAACAATGCGCGCAGCCCGAAGCGGGCGCCGTCCCCGCACTTCGGTGCTGGGGTTGTCCTGGTCGGCGACGTATTGGCGAATCCATTTGTTGAGTTCCAGCTCAAGGTCGGTGCGCTCCTTCCACGACCCCAGCTGTTCACGCTGCAGCACCTTGAGATAGTGGGCCAGGCGATTGACGATCATCATGTACGGCAATTGGGTACCGAGCCGGTAATTCAGCTCGGCAGCCTTGCCTTCGGCACTGATTCCAAAAGACTTGGGTTTTTGCACCGAACTGGCGGAAAAGAACGCTGCATTGTCACTGCCCTTGCGCATGGTCAGGGCAATGAAGCCCTCTTGCGCCAGCTCGTATTCGCGTCGGTCGGATACCAGCACCTCGGTAGGAATCTTGGTTTCGATCTCGCCCATGCTGTGAAAGTGATGCAGCGGCAAGTCCTCCACTGCACCACCACTCTGCGGGCCGATAATGTTCGGGCACCAGCGATACCGGGCGAAACTGTCCGTCAAGCGGGTAGCAAAGGCATAGGCCGTATTACCCCACAGATAGTGTTCGTGGCTGCTGGCCACATGTTCCTGGTAGGCGAACGTCTTGACCGGACAATCAACGGGATCGTACGGCGTACGCAATAGAAAGCGCGGTACGGTGAGGCCGATGTAGCGGGCATCTTCGCTCTGGCGAAAACTCTGCCATTTGGCAAACTGCGGCCCTTCAAAATGGTCCTTCAGGTCCTTGAGGTCAGGCAGGCCGGTAAAGCTCTCCAGGCCGAAGAAGCCAGGGCCGGCCGCCGCAATGAACGGTGCATGAGCCATGCAGGCCACGCTGGAAACGTACTGCATCAGCCTGACATCGGGAGCACTGGGGGAAAGGAAATAATTGGCGATGATTGCCCCTACGGGCTGGCCGCCGAACTGACCGTATTCGGCACTGTAGATGTGCTTGTAGAGTCCGGACTGAGTCACCTCCGGTGAGTCCTCGAAGTCATCCAGCAGGTCCTGGCGGGAGACGCTGAGCAGTTCGATCTTGATGTTTTCACGAAAATTGGTGCGATCAACCAGCAACTGCAGGCCACGCCAGGAAGACTCCAGTGCCTGGAAGTCGGGATGGTGCAGGATTTCATCCATTTGCTGGCTGAGCCTTGCGTCAATCTCGGCAATCATCCGGTCAACCAGGCGCTTCTTGACCGGCTCGCCCTTGTTTTGCGGCTTGATCAGCTCCTCGATAAATGCCGAGACTCCACGCTTTGCAATGCTGTAGGCCTCGTCGTCGGCGTTGAGGCGGGTCTGGGCAATGATGTTGTCGAGAATGCTGTACTCATCCGTGATGGGCGCATGCAACGGGCTTTGGCTGGTAGTCATGGTGTCAGTGTCCTTTTAACTGAGAGAGTCATACGGCGGAGCTGTCCAGCCCCAATTCAGCCAATACCCGCTTGCGCGAATCGTCATCGGCGAGGGCATTTTCAATGGCCTTTCGAAAGCTCGGCGTGTTGCCCAGCGGCCCCTTGAGCGCCACAAGTGCATCGCGCAGGTCCATGAGCTTTTTCAGCTCGGGTATCTGCTCAACCAGCTGTGCAGGATTGAAGTCCTTCATCGAATTGATCCTGACCCGGATCGCCAACTCGTCAGGTTCGGCTGAATCCTGCAGCCGGTTGGGGACGCTCAAGGCCAGGCTCAAGGCCTGCTTGGCCAGCACCTCGTCGAGGCTGTTCTTGTCGATGCCGACGGGCTTGCGGTCTTCGAGCTTGCGCAGGTCTTCACGCTGGGTGAAGTCACCAAGCACCAGCAATTTCAACGGCAGCTCGACCTCTTCCTGCGCAGTGCCGACGGCGGGTTTGAACGTGATATTGATGCGTTCCCTGGGGGCTACCGAACCTTCTTTCGCCATGGTGTTTCTCCTTTTTCGGGGGGCTCGAAAGCCTATTCAAGTGCCGCTTCGAGATCGAAGTGGCACAGCCTGCGATGGACATCTTCCTTGCGCTCACGCACGGAATGGCTTTGGGGCAATACGTCACAGCAGCCATGCAAGAGCTGCAGCACTTCAACCGCCAGCTCGGGCTCCCAGCGCTGCAGGCCTGAGTGCTGCAGCTCGTGGTCCAGGTGATCGAGCTGGACTTTGGCCAGGTCATGCTTGCCTGCCAGCAAACACAACCTGGCCAGGCCAAGCCGCCAATGAAACCGGGCACGATCACCTGTTGCGGTTTGCATGCCCTGCTTGAGGGACCGCACAGCCACCTTGAACCCGTCCTTGCGCAGCACGGGCATGACGTCGTGCAACGCTTTGTCCCAAGGCGCAGCCGGGGCATCAGGTGCCGACCTGAGTGGGACCGGGGCTTGCAAATGGCGGGCAACCTGGGTGTTGATCCAGCCACGGGTGACGTCGTCGGCGAAGGGTGTTCCGTCGTGGAAGCGCAGCTGTGCAAGCCCCGGCAAGCGCTGGAGCAACAGCGCGAAGTGCACTTCCAGCTCGGTCATGGCCAGGTCGGCCTGGAGTGCCTGCAGGCACTCCCACACCCGGTACAAGCCGTCGAACCAGAAAGGTGCTCCGGCCAGGCTGCCCTCAAGCTCCAGCAGCAGGTCGGTATGCTGCCCTTGGGCAAAGCGCTCCTGGTACCGCTTGAGCTTGTCGGGCGCCGGCCCGCGCAAAGGCGTTACCTGTTCGCTGTCACAGTCCGGAAGACTGGTGATCGTCAGCCAGGTCAACGTTCGGTTCAGACGCAGTGCGCGCAGGTCAGTGGCATTCTGACGCTGCCACCAGGCCGACAAGGGCCGGGCATGTTCCTGCAGCGTGCGCAGCAGCTTGTGGGCGTCCTTTTCGTTTTCCACAATGGGCTCGGGCGCCATCAACTGAGTCGCGACCTGCTTGATATGGGCGATCACCCCTGTGCTACCGCCTGCTGGAGGTTCGCTTTCGGTGGACTGTTGCAATCGGTCCGACAGCTGCCTGCGAACCGGCAGTAACAGTGGCGCATCTTCGAGAAGGTGTTCGGTCCACAACTCGTCCAGCCGCGCCAGGTGTTCGAGCATGCAGTGGAACAAGGGCCGCTGATCCTTGAACGAAACAGGTTGTGCAAGCACCTGCTCAAGGCGCGGGACCAGCCAGCCAAAGGCGGCACTGCGGGTACGCAGCTTGCCCGGATAAACGACCGCCCAATGATGCTCACAGAGGTAGCGCAGCAATCCGAGGCCTGCGAGTAGCCCGGGGAAGGACTCGCGCTGATGCAAGGCCCAGGTCAACCAGACAGCGACCCGCAAGTCCTTGGACTGGTGGCGTAACAGCGCCTCGCTTTTTTCCACGACCCATTGCCAGTCAGGCTGACTGTTTCCGTGAATGGAGTGCGCCTTGCCCAGTTCAGTTTCAAGCGCCTCATACTCGGTCGAAAAACGCATATCGGCCCCCGCATAACTCGTTTTCGAGTGGGGTGCCTGCGCAAGTTCGAGGTAATAATCGGAAAGCCTGTCTGAGTAAACCATTATGGGCCGCACTTTACTTTCCTGAACATGTCCAGTGAACTAATGGCCATTCAAGCGCACATCAGGACATTGATTAAAGTTTGCCTTCCCTACGAGAAGAGCACGAACCTTATCCATGCAAAAAGCATTGTTCAAGCCACCAAATAGCAGTTAAGGAGTTTCCTACAAGAATAGAAAAATCACCGACGCGCAAGAATTTGCGCAGCCAAGGCGCCAGGCTTCATCATGAATGAGGTGAACTCTGCGAATAACAACGCCCATCAACATGAGCAACTAACTGCACACCCCTGCGCAAACAAATACAACTAAATCGAATTAAAACCTTTAATGCCGCTCAAAATGAAAACCAATAAAACCTTACCCCCCTGCTTTCATTGACGCTCGAACTTTCCGGCACGCTTCTTGATATCGAGCATTACCCGGCCGGCAAGTCCGTCGGCCGGGACGACCTCATTTATCAGGCAAGGAAAACCGTCATGCCAACACCCGCGTATCTATCCATCACCGGCACCAAGCAAGGCTTGATCACGGCAGGCACGTTCACCCAGGACTCGGTCGGCAACATTTACCAGGAAGGCCATGAAGACCAGATCCTGGTGGAAGCATTCCAGCATCAGGTGATCATTCCCCGTGACCCGCAATCCGGCCAGCCCACCGGCCAGCGTGTGCACAAGCCCCTGATGATCAGCAAGGTATTCGATAAATCGTCGCCATTGCTGTTCAGCGCATTGACCTCCGGGGAAATGGTCAAGTGCCGCCTTGAGTGGTACCGAACCTCTTCAGCCGGAACCCAGGAACACTACTTCACCATCGAGTTGGAAGACGCGATCCTGGTGGACATCCAGTCACGGATGCCCAACTGCCAGGACCCGAACAACGCACACTTCACGCACCTGGAGGATGTGTATTTCACTTACCGGAAAATCGTCTGGACCCATGAGGTCTCCGGTACCTCTGGCTCTGATGACTGGCGCAGCCCGGTAGCCGGCTAAGCAGCCACCGAAACAGAAACGGCATCGCCATGGACGGCACCGTTTCTGTCGGCCACTAGACCATCGCCAGCGGATGCTTGCGCTTCGGCGCCCCAAAAACCCGGTCAATCGCGTCCAGGTCGTGCTCATCCAGCACCAGCTTCGCCGCTGCGGCATTGAGCCGGACATGCTCTGGCGTAACCGCCTTGGGAATCGCGATCACACCGTCCTGACGCAAGACCCAGGCCAGGGAAACCTGGGCGGGTGTGACCTCGTGGCGACGGGCAATTTGCTTGAGGGTCGGGCTGGCCAACAGGTCGCCACCCTGGGCGATGGGACAGTAGGCCATCAAGGGTAAATTGTGTTGCTGCCACCATGGCAGCAGGTCGAACTCGATGCCGCGCTCCTCGATGTTGTAGAGCACCTGATTGGTGGCACAGGCCGGGGAAGCCAGCTCCTGCAGGTCTGCCACATCAAAATTGGACACACCCCAACGACCGATCTTGCCTGCCTCACGCAAGCGCTCGAAGGCTTCTACCGTTTCTTCAAGGGGGTATTGCCCACGCCAATGCAACAGATACAGATCAATGTAGTCGGTGCCCAGGCGCTGGAGGCTGGCCTCACATGCACGTGGAATGCCCTTGTGGCTGGCATTGTGCGGGTACACCTTGCTGACCAGGAACACCTGGTCGCGCTTGCCGCGAATCGCCTCGCCGACGACTTCTTCGGCACCGCCTTCGCCATACATTTCAGCGGTATCGATCAGGGTCATGCCCTCATCGATACCCAGTTGCAACGCGGCCACTTCGGCGCTGCGCTTGCCGGGATCCTCGCCCATGCGCCAGGTCCCCTGGCCGATGACAGGGACGGGTACGCCGGCCAGATCAATGGTGCGCATGACAACCTCCTGATGAATTTGCGAATTAACAGTGTGGCACCGACTGGACAAAAGGGTTCAATCGAAGGAAGGTGGCCCTTTCCATCCCAGCCATAGAAAGGGCCTGCAATGCTGTTTGTGGTCATGTTGGGGGGTAAGCACCCCCGGGCGAAAATCGAAGTGCATGATGTGGTGTTCGCCGTCGCCGACACCCTGGAAGCCGCCTACCCGCAACTGCGCGAGGGCTGGTTCGGCAGCCAGAAAGGTGTGCATATCGACTCCTGGATGACGGTGGATGGCGTTGACGGCTGGAAAGTCCAGCTCAGCCACCTGGCGCCGAACGCCGGGGCGCCGCGCCTGTACTTCATCAACCTGGGCGGGTATGAATCGAACGTCTTTGGCGAGGCACACCACTACCTGCTGGTGGTTGCGCGCACGGCCAGGGAAGCGGCAGCCCAAGGCAAACAGCAGATGCTCACGCACTGGACGCAATCCCACACCGATGGCGTACTGGATATCGACGACTGCCTGCCCATCGACCTGGTAGACGGGCGCTACATCCACCTGGAACCCGGCGTACACCGCCCGGTCGTCACGCGAAACGACTACATCGTACTGCCCTGACCGCCTCCTACCCGAACGGGGTATGGCGCCCCACCCGCCACCTGCCTGAAAGTGCAATCAGCCCCTCGGCCTGACAACAAGCACAACATCAAGGTGGGTTCGCCATGCATAAAGCCGTTATCGCCCTGTTCAGCGCTGTCTTGCTTGCATCAACGTCCGTCAGCCAGGCCGCTGACGACCCGGGCAACACCTTGCGCATCTACAACTGGGCCGATTACATCGGGGAACACACCCTCGCCGACTTCGAGAAAGCCACCGGCATCAAGGTGATCTACGACACCTACGATTCCTACGAGACCGTGCAGGGCAAGCTGCTGTCCGGGCGTTCGGGCTATGACCTGGTGGTGCTCAACGCGTCCCTGGTGCCGCTGCTGATCAAGGCCAAGGCCTTCCAGCCCCTCAACAAAGCGCTGCTGCCGGACTGGAACAACCTCGACCCGCAAGTGCTGAAAAGCCTGGAAACCCATGATCCGGGCGTGACCTATTCCGCGCCTTACACCTGGGGCAGCAATGGCGTGACCTACAACATCGACAAGATCAAGGAACGCATGCCGGATGCGCCCATCGGCTCCCTGGCGATGATCTTCGATCCCAAGATCGTTTCGCGCTTCTCCGACTGTGGCATCACCTTCATGGACTCCCCTACCGACATGATCCCGCTGGCCCTGACCTACCTCGGCCTGGACCCCAACAGCGTGGCGCCCAAAGACCTCAAGGCCGCTCAGGACGTGCTGATGGCCGTGCGCCCGTACATCCGCAAATTCGACTCCAGCGGCTTTATCAACGGCCTGGCCAATGGCGAGCTGTGCATGGCCACCACCTGGTCCGGCGACTACGCCACGTCCCAGGCCCGGGCGGCGGAAGCCGGGGCCAAGGTCAACCTGGGTTACTTCATCCCCAGGGAAGGCTCGCTGATCTGGTTCGACAACTTCTACATCCCGGCCGACGCACCCCATGTGGCGAATGCCCACAAGTTCATCGAGTTCCTCCTGCAACCCGAGGTTATCGCCGGCGTCAGCAACACCATTCACTACGCCAACAGCAACCTGGCCTCCAAGCCCTTCGTAAATGCCGATATACGCGACAACCCGGCCATCTACCCGGACTCGGCGACGATGCAACGCTTGTTCACCCAGAAAAGCCAGTCCCAAGCCGCCGTGCGCCTGATCACCCGTACCTGGAATGCCGTGAAGACCGGCAAGTGAAACCCAGCCATTGAAGGTAAACGCCATGACCCTGCCAAATCCTGACTTTTTCGCCCAGTTCGACCACGACCAACTGGACGCCGCCGACAAGGCCCATTACATGCACGGTTTTCATATGTTCGACGAACACCGTGAACAAGGCTCACTGAATATCGCGGCGGGTGACGGCGCCTACATCTACGACACCGCCGGCAACCGCTACCTGGATGCGGTCGGCGGCATGTGGTGTACGAATATCGGCCTGGGCCGCGAGGAAATGGCAGACGCCATCGCCAACCAGGTTCGCCAGCTGGCGTACTCCAACCCGTTCTGCGACATGGCCAACGTCACCGCCATCGAACTGTGCGCCAAGCTTGCCAGCCTGGCTCCCGGCGATCTTGATCATGTGTTCCTGACCACCGGCGGTTCCACGGCTGTCGATACCGCCTATCGTCTGGTGCAGTTCTATCAGAACAGTCGCGGCAAGCATGAGAAGAAACACATCATCTCGCGCTTCAGTGCGTATCACGGCTCGACGTTCCTCACGATGTCCATCGGCAACAAGGCCGCCGACCGCGCGCCGGAATTCGATTTCATGAGCGACTTGTTCCACCACATTTCGTGCCCCAACTACTACCGGGCGCCGCAGGGCATGAGCGAGGCGCAGTTCCTCGATTTCCTGGTGGATGAGTTCGAAGACAAGATCCTGACCATCGGCGCCGACAAAGTGGCCGCGTTCTTTGCCGAACCGATCATGGGCTCGGGCGGCGTGATCATTCCGCCCAAGGGTTACCACCGCCGCATGTGGGAAGTCTGCCAACGTTATGACCTGCTCTACGTGGCGGATGAAGTGGTGACGTCCTTCGGCCGGCTGGGAAAATTCTTCGCCTCCCAGGAAGTGTTCGACATGCAACCGGACATCATCACCACCGCCAAGGGCCTGACGTCCGGCTACCTGCCGTTGGGCGCGTGTATTTTCTCGGAGCGCATCTGGCAAGTGATCGGCGAGCCGGGCAAGGGCCGCTGCTTTACCCACGGCTTCACCTACAGCGGCCACCCGGTGAGTTGCGTGGCGGCGCTGAAGAACATCGAGATCATCGAGCGGGAGAACCTGCTGGCCCATGTCGAGGACGTCGGCGTGTACCTCGAACAGCGCCTGCAAACCCTGGCCAGCCTGCCGCTGGTGGGCGATGTGCGCTGCCAGCGGCTGATGGCCTGCATTGAGTTCGTCGCCGACAAACACACCAAGGCGCTGCTGCCGGACGCGGTGAACATCGGCGAGAAGATCCACCTGCGGGCCCAGGCCAAAGGCTTGCTGGTACGGCCCATTGGCCACCTGAATGTGATGTCGCCGCCGCTGATCATCACCCATGCCCAGGTGGATCAAGTGGTGGAAATCCTGCGCCAGTGCATCCTCGACACCGCCGAAGAGCTGCGCCAGAGCGGCGAGTATCAAGGCCGATGAGCCTGGGCGCCCCGGTGCTTTTGCCGGGGCCCTGGCCGGCGGGTAGACTGGCCGGCATGAACCAGCATGCCGATCACTGCCCTGCCCCGTCCTTCCAGGTGCTTGACGCCTGGAATGGTGCGTTGGCCCACGCCTTCGCCAGCGTCGACGAAGCGTCATTCCTTGAACACCTGGCCTGCGCCCTCAGTGCGCTGACCCCTATCGAATCGATGATGATCAGCCTGGAGCGCCAGGGCCAGGCGCCACACTTGCTCTACCAGCAAGGCATCCCCCGGCCGCACTACGAAGAGATCATCAACCGTTACTTCTCCCGGGGCTACCTGCTGGACCCGTTCTGCCTCGCGGTAGACAAGGGCCTGGCCGAAGGTTTCTACCACCTGGCGCAGATCGCCCCGGACGATTTCTTCAACAGCGAGTACTACAAAACCTACTACCTGCGCAGCGGCGGCGCCCAGGAGAGCTACTACATCGTCGACCTGTGCCCCAACAGCAAGATTTCGTTGTGCATGTTCCAGGGGCTGAGTGCCGGCCAGTTCAGCGACGAACAACTGGCACTGCAACGAACCGCCCAACCCATCGTGCGCGAACTGCTGCGCCGCTTCGGCACCACGGGCGGGCTGTGCAAGGTGATCAGCGACGAGGCCTTCACCCAGACCCAGGTGCATCAGCAGATTGAAGCGGCGTTCATGCATTTTGGCAGCGGCGTATTGACCGTGCGCGAACGGGAAATCGCCCACCTGATATTGCGCGGGCACTCGGTGAAATCCACCGCGCAGGTGCTGGGCATTTCCCCGGAAACCGTGCGCATGCACCGCAAGCATTTGTATACCAAGCTTGAAATCAACTCCCAGGCGGAGCTGTTTGCGCTGTTTATCGATTGGCTGACCCACAGCGGCGTAATGGCCCGATCCTGAACCGTCCATGCAACCCGGGGGAACTTTGCCAGGAAATAACCACCTGAATCCGGTACGCTCAGCATTTTTACCCAAGGAGATACCCCTCATGGCCAAAGCCACCGCCCGTCACATCCTCGTTGCCACCGAAGACAAGTGCAACGAACTGAAAGCGCAAATCGAAGGCGGCGCCGACTTCGCCGAAGTTGCCAAAGCCAACTCGTCCTGCCCGTCCAGCCGTCAAGGCGGCGACCTGGGTTCGTTCGGCCCGGGCCAAATGGTCAAGGAATTCGACACCGTCGTATTCAGCGCCCCGGTCAACACCGTGCAAGGCCCAGTGAAAACCCAGTTCGGTTATCACCTGCTGGAAGTAACCAGCCGTCAGGACTGATCCAGTCCGCGCTAATGTTTAAAACAACGGCCCACCCTTTGGTGGGCCGTTGTGCATCTGTGACAGTGTGATGACTGGCGAGGCGTACGTGCATAGCGTACAAATCCCTTTACCTCTTCACCCGGCGCCCAAGGCTGATAATGCGAGTCGCTTTTTCTACCCTGTTTTGCTCCACCCTGGCCCTGTTGCTGGCCAGCACCGCCGTGATCGCCGCGCCGCAATCGGCATTGACCGTGTACGGCGAGCCGGCCAAATACCAACCCGGCTTCACCCATTTCGACTACGCCAACCCCAATGCCCCCAAGGGCGGCAGCCTGCGGCGTTCGGCGATCGAAATCGGGCGCTACGACCATGTACTGCCTTATGGCGACAAAGGCATCGGGGTCAGCCAGGTCGATGGCTGGCTGTATTCGCCCCTGGCCCTGCGTTCGCTGGACGAACCCTACACGGTCTACGGCCTGGTGGCGGAAAAGATGGAGCGGTCAGACGACGGTCTGTCCCTGCGTTTCTACCTGAACCCCAAGGCGCGTTTCGCCGATGGCCAACCGATCACCGCCGAAGACGTGCGTTACTCCTTTGACCTGCTGATGACCCAGGGCAGCCTGCGCTACCGCACGCTGTTCGCCGACGTCAAACACGTCGAAGTCGAAGGCCCGCGCCAGGTGCGCTTCGATTTCGCAAGCAATGAAAACCGCACCCTGCCCCTGGATGTCGCGACTCTGCCGGTGTTCCCCGAGCATTGGTGGAAGACCCGCAACTTCGCCGACGGCGGCGGCTACGAGATTCCCCTCGGCAGCGGCCCCTACACCATCAGTAAGGTGGATGCCGGCAACACCATCATGTTCAAGCGTGACCCGAACTGGTGGGGCAAGGACCTGCCCATCAGCCGTGGCCTGTACAACTTCGATCACCTGAGCCTGGAATACTTCGGCGACACCGAAGTCGCGCGCCAGGTCCTGCGGGGCGGTGCCTACGACTTCAACCGCGAATTCTCCGCCACCGGCTACTCCATCGGCTACAACGGCCCGGCCCTCGATGATGGCCGCCTGCAACGCGCGCACCTGGCCAAGGAGGCACCGCAGCCGGCCCAGGGCTACGTGTTCAACGTGCAAAAACCGATGTTCAAGGACCGCCGCGTGCGCCAGGCCCTGGCCATGCTGTGGGACTTCGAGTGGGCCAACCGGCAGATGATGCGCAACATGTACATCCGCCAGCAGAGCTTCTTCTCCAACAGCCCGCTGGCAGCGACCCAACTGCCGGACGCCCAGGAGCTGGCGATCCTGGAACCCCTGCGCGGGCAGATTCCCGACGAAGTCTTCACCCAGGTGTTCAAGGCCCCCACCACCGACGGTACCGGGATGATCCGCGACAAGCAGCTGCAAGCCCTGGCCCTGCTGGAACAGGCCGGCTGGAAGCCCGACGGTGACAAGCTGGTGAATGCCGAGGGCGAGCCGCTGGAGTTCACCTTCCTCAACGCCCAGAACGGCCTTGAGCGCCTGTTGTTGCCGTACAAGCGCAACCTGGCGCAGATCGGCATCACCCTCAACATCCGCCGCATTGACTCCTCGCAATACGTCAACCGCCTGATGGCCCGGGACTACGACATGATCGTCACCGGCTTCCCG
Source organism: Pseudomonas sp. Ag1 (assembly GCF_000278565.1). Classification (NCBI taxonomy): domain Bacteria; kingdom Pseudomonadati; phylum Pseudomonadota; class Gammaproteobacteria; order Pseudomonadales; family Pseudomonadaceae; genus Pseudomonas; species Pseudomonas sp. Ag1. The sequence goes on along the minus strand of NZ_AKVH01000106.1, from coordinate 43,174 downwards.
GTTACCACCTCGCCGGGGATGGAGCTGTACAACTACTTCGGTTCGGCCGCCGCGTTTGATACCGGCGCCAACAACTACATGGTGCTGAAAGACCCGGCCGTCGACAGCCTGATCAACGGCCTGGTCAAGGCCGATACCCAGTCGCTGATGCTCAGTTACGCCCACGCCCTGGACCGCGTGCTGCAATGGAATTACCTGTGGATCCCCAACTACTACCCGCCGGGCACCTCCGCCGCGTGGTGGAACCGCTTCGGCCGCCCGGCCGTGGAAGCCAAGACCGATGAGGCCCTGGAAACCTGGTGGGAAATCAGCCCCACGCCGCTGACCAATGAACAGATGAAAGCCGAACTGACCAAACGCCCGGGAGCCCGCTGATGTTTGCCTATATCGTGCGGCGCCTGCTGCTGATCATTCCCACCCTGGTGATTATCCTGCTGGTGAATTTCGTTATCGTGCAGGCCGCGCCCGGCGGGCCGGTGGAACAGGCCATCGCCCACCTGCAAGGCATCGGCGGCGGTGGCGTCGGCGGCTCGTCTGCCGAAAGCCTCAGCAGCGGCTCACGGGCCAGCCGTGGCCTGGACCCGAAACTGATCAAGGACATCGAAAAACAATACGGCTTCGACAAGCCCGCGCCGGAACGCCTGTGGCTGATGCTCAAGAGCTACGCCCAGCTGGACTTCGGCAACAGTTTCTTCCGTGGCAAAAGCGTGACCGACCTGATCCTCGAAAAGATGCCGGTGACCATTTCCCTCGGCCTGTGGGCCACCTTGATCACCTACCTGGTGTCGATCCCGCTGGGCATTCGCAAGGCGGTGCGCCATGGCAGCAGTTTCGATGTGTGGAGCAGCACCGCGATCGTGATTGGCTATGCGATGCCGGCGTTTCTGTTTGCGATGTTCCTGATCGTGGTGTTCGCCGGCGGCACTTCGTTGAACTGGTTTCCGGTGCGCGGGCTGGTCTCGGAAAACTTTGACCAGTTGAGCACCGTCGGCAAGATCGCCGATTACTTCTGGCACCTGGTACTGCCGGTCAGCGCCCTGGTGATCGGCGGCTTCGCCACCTTGACCATCCTCACGAAAAACTCGTTCCTCAATGAAATCACCCGCCAGTACGTGGTCACCGCCCGGGCCAAAGGCTTGAGTGAACGCCGGGTGCTTTACGGGCATGTGTTCCGCAATGCCATGCTGCTGGTGATCTCGGGGATTCCCCAGGCATTTATCGCGGTGTTCTTTGCCGGTTCGCTGCTGATCGAGGTGATCTTCTCCCTCGACGGCCTCGGTCGCATGAGCTACGAAGCTGCGGTTTCACGGGATTATCCGGTGGTGTTCGGTTCGTTGTTTATCTTCACGCTGTTTGGCCTCTTGATAAAACTTATCGGTGACCTCTGCTACACCCTGGTGGACCCGCGTATCGACTTCGCCGCGAGGAACGCCTGATGCTCAAGCTCTCTCCCGTGGCCCGTCGGCGCTTTGAACGCTTCAAGAAAAACCGCCGCGGCTGGTGGTCGCTGTGGCTGTTTATCGGCCTGTTTATCCTGACCCTCGGCGGCGAGTTGATCGCCAATGACAAACCCCTGGTGCTCAGCTACCAGAACGAACTGTATTTCCCGGTGTTCAAGCGCTACACCGAGCAGGAGTTCGGCGGGCAATTGCCATTCCAGGCGGATTACCGCAGTGAATACGTGCAGAACCTGATCAAGAAGGACGGCGGCTGGATGCTGTTTCCGCCAATCCCGTTCAGCGACGACACGCCCAACTATGAGCTGACCCGCCCTGCCCCCAGCCCGCCCTCCAGCGTGAACTGGCTGGGCACCGATGACCAATCCCGCGACGTGCTGGCGCGGGTGATCTTCGGCGCCCGGGTGTCGATCCTGTTTGCCCTGGCCCTCACCGCCATCAGCGCCGCCATCGGCATCGCCGCCGGTGCCTTGCAGGGATATTACGGCGGCTGGGTCGACTTGCTCGGGCAACGAATATTGGAAGTGTGGTCCGGGCTGCCGGTGCTGTATCTGTTGATCATCCTGTCAGGGTTTGTCGAACCGAATTTCTGGTGGTTGCTGGGGATCATGGCGCTGTTTTCCTGGCTGGCCCTGGTGGACGTGGTGCGCGCCGAGTTCCTGCGGGGGCGCAATCTGGAGTACGTCAAGGCCGCGCGGGCGTTGGGCCTGGGGGACGGCAAGATCATCCGCCGGCATATCCTGCCGAACGCGATGACCGCCACCTTGAGCTACTTGCCGTTCATTTTGACCGGGGCGATTTCCACCTTGAGCGCCCTGGATTTCCTCGGTTTCGGCATGCCCGCCGGCAGCGCGTCACTGGGTGAGCTGATCGCCCAGGGCAAGCAGAACCTGCAAGCGCCGTGGCTGGGGCTGACCGCGTTTTTCACCCTGGCGCTGATCCTGTCGTTGCTGGTGTTTATCGGCGAGGCGTTGCGTGACGCCTTCGACCCACGCTCATGAAGGCCGTTGAGATGACTGAAAACCTGATCGAGATTCGCGACCTGAGTGTCGCCTTCAACGGCCAGACCGTGGTGCGCAAGCTGTGCCTGGACGTGCGCCCCGGCGAGTGCCTGGCGCTGGTGGGCGAGTCGGGTTCGGGCAAATCGGTGACCGCCCATTCGATCCTGCAACTGCTGCCCGAAGCCGGCACCGAAACCACCGGCTCGGTGCGCTATCGCGGCCAGGAACTGCTCGGCGCCTCGCCCGCCACCCTGCAAAAACTGCGGGGCAACCGGATTGCGATGATCTTCCAGGAGCCGATGACGTCCCTGAATCCGCTGCACAGCATCGAGAAGCAGATCGGCGAAACCCTGCTGTTGCACAAGGGCCTGGGCGGCAAACAGGCCCAGGCGCGGATCCTCGAATTGCTCGAACTGGTGGGCATCCAGAAGCCCCGGGAACGCCTCAAGGCCTACCCACACCAACTCTCCGGCGGCCAGCGCCAGCGGGTGATGATCGCCATGGCCCTGGCCTGTGAACCGGAACTGCTGATTGCCGATGAGCCGACGACTGCACTGGATGTGACGGTGCAGCGCAAGATCCTGCTGCTGCTCAAGTCCCTGCAACAACGCCTGGGCATGTCGCTGCTGCTGATCAGCCACGACCTCAACCTGGTGCGCAGCATTGCCCAGCGGGTGTGCGTGATGAAGGCCGGGGAAATTGTCGAACAGGCGGATTGCGAAACCCTGTTCTGCGCCCCGCAGCACCCTTACAGCCGCCTGCTGCTGGATGCTGAACCGGCAGGCATCGTCTTGAACCACGAGGCGCGGGAGACGGTGTTGCAGGTGGATAACCTGAGTGTGCAGTTCCCGCTGGGCGGCGGGCTGTTCCGGCGCAAGCAGTACCTGCAAGCGGTGGACGGCATCAGCCTGGAGGTACAGCGCGGCAAGACACTGGGGATTGTCGGCGAGTCCGGCTCGGGCAAATCCACCCTGGGCCAGGCGATTCTGCGGCTGCTGGATTCCAGCGGCGCGATTCGCTTCCAGGGCGAGGCCCTCGACGGCCTGACGCAAAAGCAGATGCAACCGTGGCGCAAGCAGATGCAGGTGGTGTTCCAGGACCCGTTCGGCAGCCTCAGCCCGCGGATGTCGGTGGCGCAGATCATCAGCGAAGGCCTGGAAGTGCATGCGCCGTGCAGCCTCAAGGACCGCGAAGCCCAAGTGATCCGCGTGCTGGAAGACGTGGGCCTGGACCCTGCCAGCCGCCATCGCTACCCGCATGAATTCTCCGGCGGCCAGCGCCAGCGCATCGCCATCGCCCGTGCGCTGGTGCTCAAGCCGGCGCTGATCCTGCTGGACGAACCCACCTCGGCGCTGGACCGTACCGTGCAGAAACAGGTGGTCGCCCTGCTGCTTGAGCTGCAGGAAAAGTACGGCCTGACGTACCTGTTTATCAGCCATGACCTGGCGGTGGTGCGGGCCCTGGCCCACGACATGATCGTGATCAAGGACGGCAAGGTGGTGGAACGCGGGCCCAGCGATGAAGTGTTTGCCGCGCCTCAACACCCTTACACCCGGGAACTCCTCGCGGCGGCGCACCCATGAGCACCACCGGCAGCCTCAAGGATTACCAATACGTTCGCGGCCTGGCGATCCAGTCGCTGTTCGAGATCATCGAGCAGTCCAGCGAAGGCACGGTGATTGTCGACGGTGACGCGAACATCGTCTGGATGAACGAGCGCTACGCCAAGCGCTTCGGCCTGAAAAGCGCCGACGAAGCCATCGGGCAACCCTGCGAGCAGGTGATTTCCAACAGCCTGTTGCGCCAGGTGGTGCGTAACGACCAGCCGATATTGCTGGATATTCAGGACACGCCCAAAGGCCCGCTGGTGGTGATGCGCCTGCCGATCCATGACGACGCCGGCAAGGTGATCGGCGCCATCGGGTTTGCGTTGTTTGATGAGCTGCGCAACCTGTCGCCGCTGATCGAGCGCTACCTGAGCATGCAGCAGGAACTGGCTTCCACTCGGTCGCTGCTGAGGTCGCGGCAGAGTAAATACAACTTCGCGCACTTTATCGGCACCAGCGCGGCCAGCCTGGAAGTCAAACGTCGGGCGCGGCGCAGTGCGAGCGCGGAGTCGCCAGTGTTGCTGCTGGGGGAAACCGGGACCGGCAAGGAGCTGCTGGCCCAGGCGATTCATGGTGCATCGCCTCGGGCGCACAAAGCCTTTGTGAGCATCAACAGCGCGGCGATTCCCCATGATTTGTTGGAAGCCGAATTCTTCGGCACGGCACCGGGCGCGTTTACCGGCGCCGACCGCAAGGGCCGCCCCGGCAAGTTGCAGATTGCCCAGGGCGGCACGCTGTTTCTGGATGAGATCGGCGACATGCCGCTACCACTGCAAAGCAAATTGCTGCGGGTGTTGCAGGAGAAAGAGTTCGAGCCGGTGGGCTCCAACGAGATGATCCACAGTGATGTGCGGGTGATTGCGGCCACGTCCATGGACCTGGAAGCGGCAATCAAGCGCGGGGAGTTTCGGGCGGACCTGTATTACCGGCTGAATGTGCTGCCGATCCAGGTGCCGCCGTTGCGCGCGCGGCTGGATGATTTGCCGGCGTTGAGCGAGGCGATTCTGGAGGAGTTGCGCAGCCAGCATGAGCTGGACCGCGAGGCCTTGGCGTTATTGGCGCAGCATGCGTGGCCGGGGAATATCCGCGAGCTGCGCAATGTGCTGGAGCGGGCGGCACTGTTGAGTGATGACCTGGTGCTGGATGCCAGTGAAATTCGCGCAGCAATTGGTACATTCAGCCCGGTTGAGCAGAGTTCGGTAGAGACCGTTGAGGGCGAGAGTTTCAGCGAGGCCCGGGAGCGGTTTGATCGGCAGGTGATTGGGGCGGCGTTGAAGCACTGTGAGGGGAATGTGGTGGAGGCAGCGAAGCGGCTGGGGCTGGGCCGGTCGACCTTGTACAAGAAAATGGTTGCGCTGGGCATCGCATAATCTCAAAACAGAGACACAATTCCAAATACAGAGAAAATCCAATGTGGGAGCGGGCTTGCTCGCGAATGCGGTGTGTCAGTGCCTGAATTACTGCCTGATACACCGCATTCGCGAGCAAGCCCGCTCCCACATTTGATCTCCAACAGTCTCAAATTCGGGACAAAACTTGAGAACATTCTCACAGATCAAGAGTTTCTCTATATATTTCAACAGGTTAATAACTTGGCACACATCTCGCTATAGCCCCTCCCCACCGCCTCACCCCCACAAAAATAACAATCAGATGGAGACACACCATGAGTGTGATCATTGCCCTCGCCGCCCTGGCGCTGCTGATGCTGGCCGCCTACCGTGGCTACAGCGTCATCCTGTTCGCCCCCATCGCCGCCCTCGGCGCCGTGCTGCTCACCGACCCTTCCGCCGTCGCTCCCGCGTTCACCGGGGTGTTCATGGAGAAAATGGTCGGCTTCCTCAAGCTGTATTTCCCGGTATTCCTGCTCGGCGCGGTGTTCGGCAAGCTGATTGAAATCTCCGGCTTCTCGCGCTCCATCGTCGCCGCTGCGATCCAGGTGCTCGGCACCCGCCAGGCGATGCTGGTGATCGTGCTGGTGTGCGCCCTGCTGACCTACGGCGGCGTGTCGCTGTTCGTGGTGGTGTTCGCGGTGTACCCGTTTGCCGCCGAGATGTTCCGCCAGAGCAATATCCCCAAGCGCCTGCTGCCGGCGACCATCGCCCTAGGCGCGTTCTCGTTCACCATGGACGCCCTGCCCGGCACGCCGCAGATCCAGAACATCATCCCCAGCACCTTCTTCAACACCACCGCCTGGGCCGCGCCGTGGCTGGGGCTGATCGGCACGATCTTCGTGTTCTGCGCCGGCATGCTGTACCTGGCCCGCCAGCGCAACAAGGCCCAGCGCGCCGGTGAAGGCTATGGGACCGAGCTGCGCAACGAGCCGGAAACCGCCGAAGACATCAAGCTGCCCAACCCATGGATCGCCCTGTCGCCGCTGCTGCTGGTGGGCATCATGAACCTGCTGTTCACCCACTGGATTCCGCTGTGGTACGGCAAGACCCACACCCTCAGCCTGCCGGGCATGAGCGCGCCGGTGCAGACCGAAGTCGCCAAGCTCACGGCAATCTGGGCGGTGCAGGCGGCGTTGCTGGTGGGGATTATCGTGGTGCTGGTGTTCGGCTTCTCGGCGATTCGCAGCAAGCTCGCCGAGGGCAGCAAGAGTGCCGTCAGCGGCGCGCTGCTGGCGGCGATGAACACCGCTTCGGAATACGGTTTTGGTGCGGTGATCGCCTCGCTGCCGGGCTTCCTGGTGCTGGCGGACTGGCTCAAGGGCATTCCCAACCCACTGGTCAACGAAGCGATTACCGTGACCCTGCTGGCCGGCATCACCGGTTCCGCCTCGGGCGGCATGAGCATCGCGCTGGCGGCCATGTCGGAGAGCTTTATTTCAGCGGCCCATGCGGCCAATATCCCCCTTGAAGTACTGCACCGGGTCGCGGCCATGGCCAGCGGCGGCATGGACACCCTGCCCCACAACGGCGCCGTGATCACGCTGCTGGCGGTCACCGGGCTGACCCACCGCGAAGCCTATAAAGATATTTTCGGCATCACGATCATCAAGACCCTCGCGGTGTTCGTGGTGATTGGTACTTTCTACGCCACCGGCATTGTGTGAGGTTGATATGACGACATTGAACGGCAAGACCGCCCTGGTCACCGGCTCCACCAGCGGCATCGGCCTGGGCATCGCCCTGAGCCTGGCCAAGGCCGGCGCCAACCTGATCCTCAACGGCTTCGGCGATGCCAGCGCGGTGATCGCCCAGGTGCAGGCCTTCGGCGGCAAGGTCGGGCATCATCCGGCCGACGTCAGCGACCCGGCGCAGATCGCCGAGATGATCGCCTACGCCGAGCGCGAGTTTGGCGGCATCGACATTCTGGTGAACAACGCCGGGATCCAGCATGTGGCGCCGGTGGACGAATTCCCGGTGGAGCGCTGGGATTCGATCATTGCGATCAACCTGTCGTCGGTGTTCCACAGCACGCGTTTGAGCCTGCCGGGCATGAAAGCCAAGGGTTGGGGGCGGATCGTCAATATCGCCTCGGTGCATGGGCTGGTGGGTTCGGTGGGCAAGGCGGCTTACGTCGCTGCCAAGCACGGGGTGATCGGGCTGACCAAGGTGGTGGGCCTGGAAACAGCCCAGAGTAATGTCACCTGCAATGCCATCTGCCCGGGCTGGGTGCTGACGCCGCTGGTGCAGAAGCAGATTGATGACCGCATTGCCAGCGGGGTTGACCCGCAGCAGGCGCAGCAGGATTTACTGGCGGAGAAGCAGCCGTCGCTGGAGTTCGTGACACCGCCGCAATTGGGGGAGCTGGTGCTGTTCCTGTGCAGCGAAGCCGGCAGCCAGGTGCGGGGCGCGGCGTGGAATATCGACGGTGGCTGGCTGGCCCAGTAAACGACGATTCCCAAGACACCGCAGCTCAAATGTGGGAGCGGGCTTGCTCGCGAATGCGGTGTATCAGTTAACACATCTGGAACTGACCCACCGCATTCGCGAGCAAGCCCGCTCCCACATTTTGATCGGTGTCGTTAGATAGATCAGATAATAAAAAAGAGATTTCCTTATGTCCGAAATACTCTGGCAACCCTCCCCCGAACGCATCCACAACACCCGGATGGACCAGTTCCGGCGCTTCATCAATGATCGCCATGCCTTGCAGATCAGCGACTACCCGGCCCTGCACCAGTGGAGCATCGACCAGCGCCCGGACTTCTGGCAGTCGATTGTCGAGTTCTTCGACGTGCAGTTCCGCACGCCGCCCAGCGCGGTACTGATCGAAGACGCCGAGATGCCCAGCGCCCAGTGGTTTCCCGGCGCTACCCTGAACTTTGCCGAACACCTGCTGCGCCGCCGCGACGATCACCCCGCCGTGGTCGCGATCAGCGAAGACGGCCAACGCGAGCAACTGACCTACGCCGAACTGGCCCGCCATGTCGCCGGCCTGCAACGCAGCCTGCGGGCGGCCGGCGTGGGCGTGGGGGACCGGGTGGCCGCGTGCATGCCCAACACCTGGCAAACCCTGGTGGGCATGCTCGCCACCACCAGCCTCGGCGCCATCTGGTCGTGCTCCTCGCCGGACTTCGGCACCCAGGGCGTGATCGACCGCTTCGGCCAGATAGAACCCAAGGTGCTGATCACCTGCGCCGGTTACCGCTACGCCGGCAAGGTCATCGACCAAAGCAGCAAGCTCAATGAAATCCTCGAACGGCTGCCGTCCCTGCAACAATTGATCATCGTGCCGTATGCCCGCCCGCAAGCCCGGCCCGAGGATTATCAGACCCGGGCCCACGTCGCACTCTGGGACGACTTCTACAGCCCCGGCGGCGAGCCCGATTTCGTCGCCGTGCCCTTCGATCAGCCGCTGTACATCCTCTATTCCAGCGGCACCACCGGCGTGCCCAAGTGCATCATCCACGGCACCGGCGGCGTGCTGCTCACCCACCTCAAGGAACACGGCCTGCACGCCGACCTGTCGCGGGACGACTGCCTGTTCTACTACACCACCTGCGGCTGGATGATGTGGAACTGGCTGGTGTCGGTACTGGCCATCGGCGCCACGGCGGTGCTGTATGACGGCTCGCCGTTTCACCCCGGGCCGGAACGCCTGATGGACCTGATCGACCAGGAAAAAATCAGCGTGTTCGGCACCAGCCCCAAGTTCCTCGCCACCCTGGAGAAAGCCGGGCTGCAACCGCGGCTGAGCCATGACCTGGGCAGCCTCAAGGGCCTGATTTCTACCGGCTCGCCGCTGTCACCCCAGAGCTACGACTACGTGTACCGCGAGATCAAGCCCGAGCTGTGCCTGTCGTCGATGTCGGGTGGCACCGATATCGTGTCCTGCTTCGTGATCGGCAACCCCGTGCTGCCGGTGCGCCGTGGCGAGATGCAGTGCAAGAGCCTGGCAATGGCTATCGAAGTGTGGGACGACCAGGGCCACCCGCTGGTGGGCGAAAAAGGCGAACTGGTGTGCACCCGGCACTTCCCCGCAATGCCTATCGGTCTGTGGAATGACCCGCACCAGGAAAAACTGCGGGCCTCGTATTTCAGCCAGTTCCCCGGCGTGTGGGCCCAGGGCGACTACGCCGAACAGCGACCCAATGGCAGCTTGCTGATCCATGGCCGCTCGGACGCCGTGCTCAACCCCGGCGGCGTGCGCATCGGCACCGCAGAGATCTATCGCCAAGTGGAAAAAGTGCCTCAGGTCCTGGAAAGCCTGGCCATCGGCCAACGCTGGCAGGATGACGTGCGGGTGGTGCTGTTTGTGCGCCTCAACGATGGCATCGAACTGGACGACGGCCTGGAGCAGCAGATCCGCCAGGTGATCCGCGCCAACACCACGCCGCGCCACGTGCCGGCGAAAATTCTCGCGGTGACGGATATCCCGCGCACCATCAGCGGCAAGATCGTCGAACTGGCGGTGCGCAACGTGGTGCATGGGGAGGCGGTCAAGAACACCGACGCACTGGCCAACCCCGAGGCGCTGGAGCAATTTCGTGATCGACCGGAGCTGGCAGAAAGATGAAACGTTTTAGCCTTTAAGCACTCATTTGAAGACAAACCCCTCAAGCATGCTATTTTTCGAGGGTGGAAAGCCGGCCCCGGGTCGCGGGATAATCGGCTTTTGTCATTCTTCAAGCGTTACGCGCAGGGCATTTACATGAACGTATCACCCACCGGCAGCGAGGCCGCAGCACTGATTGCGCGGCTGGACTGGGCACGAAGCCCCCTCGGTGACGCCATTGATTGGCCGCAAAGTCTCCGTACAGCCGTCGACATCGTGATCCATTCACCGATGCCGATGCTGTTGCTGTGGGGTGCCGAACTCACCCAGATCTACAACGATGGCTTCGCGATGCTGGCCGGCAACAAGCACCCGGCCGCCTTCGGCCAACCGGCTGACCTGATCTGGCCTGAGCTCAAGCCGTTTACCGACCCGATCTACAGCGCCGTCCTCATGGGCCAGGTGCGCACCTTCACCGAGCAGCGTTTCGTCCTGCAGCGCAACGACCGCGACACCGAGATCTGGCTCGACCTGACCTACAGCCCGATCCGCGACGAGCGTGGCGAGGTCGCCGGGATCCTGATTACCGCCATCGAAACCAACGAGCGCCGGCGCATCGCCCTGGAACTGCAGCAGCGCACCGAGAACAGCCTCAAGGCCCAGCGCAACACCGAGCAACGCCTGCAGCTGGCCCTGGCCGCCACCGATGCCGTGGGCACCTGGGACTGGGATATCGGCGAAGACCGCTTTATCGCCGACGCCCATTTCGCCCAATTGCACGGTGTTGACCCGTGCGACGCCGACCTGCTGCCCATCAGCGACTACCTGCAAGGCGTGCACCCCGAAGACCGTGGCATGGTGGCCCGCAGCATCAAGCACTGCATCACCCACGGCACCGAGTACGCCGAGGAATACCGCCTGCAGCGCGCCGACGGCGAAGTGCGCTGGGTGTTTGCCCGGGGCCGCTGCTACAAGGACCACCATGGCCGACCGGCGCGTTTTCTCGGCGCCGCCCTCGACCTGACCGAACGCAAGCACACCGAACAGGCCCTGCGCCAAAGCCAGACCGAGCTGCAACTGATCATCAACGCCATGCCGGTGCTGATCGGTTATGTCGACCACGAGCAGCGTTTTCGCCTGAACAACAGTGCCTATCTGGAATGGTACGGCATGACCCCGCAGGAGTTGTACGGCAAGAGCATCCGCGAAGTCGTGGGCGACGAAATCTATGCCGGGCGCGTCGACAAGATCGAGGCGGCGCTCAAGGGCAAGGCCTGCAGTTTCGTTACCGTCACCCCGCACCATGACGGGCGGCCACGCCACGCGCTGATGAAGTACCTGCCGCGTTTCAGCGCTGACGGTTCAGTCAACGGTTTCTATATTTTTGTGATCGACGAGACCGAGCGCAAACTGACCGAAGAAGCCCTGCGCCACCTCAACGAAAACCTCGAAGAGCGCGTCAGCCAGCGCACCCAGGCCCTGGCCGAAGCCAACCAGCGCCTGCAAAACGAGATGTTCGAGCGCGAGCGTGCCGAAGACGCCCTGCGCCATGCCCAGAAGATGGAAGCGGTCGGCCAGCTCACCGGCGGCATCGCCCATGACTTCAACAACATGCTCACCGGGATCATCGGCAGCCTGGACCTGATGCAACGCTATATCGCCGCCGGGCGCAGCGACGAGATCGGCCGTTTCACCGACGCCGCCGTATCCTCGGCTCATCGCGCCGCTGCGCTGACCCATCGCCTGCTGGCCTTCTCCCGCCGCCAATCCCTGGACCGCAAGCCGGTCGACCCGAATCAATTGGTGGCGTCCCTGGAAGACCTGTTCCGCCGCACCAAGGGCGCGCACATCGAACTCAAGGTGCAACTGGGCACCGACGTGTGGCCGGTGAACACCGACGCCAGCCAGCTGGAAAACGCTCTGCTCAACCTGGTGATCAACGCCCGCGATGCGATGCCCGACGGTGGGCAATTGTGCATCGAGACCGCCAACAGCTACCTCGACGGCACCGACATCACCACCCTGGAACCGGTCAAGGCCGGCGACTATGTGATGCTCGGCGTGAGCGACAACGGCGCAGGCATGACCGCGAAAATCCTCGCCAAGGCCTTCGACCCGTTCTTCACCACCAAGCCCATCGGCCAGGGTACTGGGCTTGGGCTGTCGATGATCTATGGGTTTGCACAGCAATCCGGCGGCCACGTGACCATCCAAAGCGAACCGGGCCAGGGCACCTGCGTGCGCCTGTACCTGCCGCGCCTGCATGGCACGGCACTGGAGCGGACCACACCCGCTACCCAGGGCGAAGCCCCGGTGGCGCTGGAAGGCGAAGCCGTGGTGGTGGTCGAGGACGACCCGGCAGTGCGGATGCTGGTGGTGAATGTGCTGGATGAACTGGGCTACACCGCACACCAGGCGGCGGATGCACGGGCGGCGCTGCCGTTGCTGGAGTCCGACTTGCGCGTGGATTTGCTGGTGACTGATGTGGGCTTGCCGGGGATGAACGGCAGGCAACTGGCGGAAATCGCCCGGCAACACCGGCCGGACCTGAAGGTGCTGTTCATGACCGGTTACGCCGAGAAAGCCGCCGAGCGCCAGGGGTTCCTGGAGGAAGGCATGGACATGGTGGCCAAGCCGTTTTCGATTGACCTGCTGGCCAACAAAATCCGCAGCATGATCAGCTCAGAGGCCTGACTTCAGGCATAATCGCGCGCCGTTTCACATCAGGACCGATCAATGAAAGCCCAAGCCCGTCACATTCTGGTGAAAACCAGTGAGGAAGCCGAACAGCTCAAGCAGCGTATTGCCAAGGGCGAAGCGTTTGATGTGTTGGCCAAGAAGTACTCCACCTGCCCTTCCGCCAAGCGCGGCGGTGATTTGGGTGAAGTGCGGCCGGGGCAGATGGTGGGGGTGATTGATGCGGTGATCTTCAAGAAGCCCGTGAAGCTGGTTCATGGGCCGATCAAGAGCAAGTTCGGGTATCACCTGGTGCAAGTGTTTTATCGCGATTGATGGCTGATCGTTCCCACGCTCCGCGTGGGAATGCCTCACCTGACGCTCTGCGTCCGCTCTTGGGACGCAGAGCGTCCCTGGCTGCATTCCCACGCGGAGCGTGGGAACGATCAGCGTTAGTCTCGGGGAATAAGTGCACCCGGCACCTGAATCACCCGGCTCGCCAGCCGATGCCCGGCCAAGGCTGCTTCCTGCGGCGAGCCGCCCTTGAGCCGACTGGCCAGGTACGCCGCACTGAACGAATCCCCCGCCGCCGTAGTGTCGACCACCTTCTCCACCACCAGCGCCGACACCTCGAACCGCTCATCCTCCCAGCGAATCAAACACGCATCCGCCCCCCGCTTGAGCACCACCTCGGCAATCGTCGGGTACGCCGCAAACACCTGCTCGCTGTCTTCATAGCCGAACAACGCCCGCTCGTCATCCTCGGTCAGCAAGGCGATATCCACCTCGGCCAACACCGCGTGATACGCCGCGCGTGCGGCGTCCACGCTGGCCCACAGGCGTGGCCGGTAGTTGTTGTCGAACACCACCTTGCCGCCGCGCTTGCGGGTTTCGACCAGGGTTTCCAGCAGGCGCGCACGGCCCACTTCGCCCAGCACCGCCAGGGTGATGCCGCTGAAATACACCACGTCGTACGTCGGCAACGCTGCCAGGATCGGCTCGGCCGCCGGAGTGGTGAAGCAGTCGCGCACGGCCGCTTCATTGCGCCAGTAGAGGAATTTGCGCTCGCCGTTGGCATCGGTCTGGATGCAGTACAAACCCGGCAGGCGCCCGGGCAGGCGCTGGACCATGCCCAGGCCCAGGCCTTCTTCGGCCCAGTGCTTGCACATGGCATCGCTGAAGCTGTCATCGCCCAGGGCGGTGACGTAGTCGACGGTGCTCGGTTCACCCAGTTCGCGGCGCAGGTAGACGGCGGCGTTCAGGGTGTCGCCGCCGAAGCTTTGTTGCAGGCTGCCGTCGGCGCGGTGTTGCAGTTCGATCATGCATTCGCCGATGAGGGCGATGCGGGGTTTTGTGTTCATGCCTGGGGTCTCTCGATGTACTGGAGGGCCTCTTCGCGAGCAAGCCCGCTCCCACATTTGAATGCATTTCAACTGAAGGAACTCGGTCGAATGTGGGAGCGGGCTTGCTCGCGAAAGGCGCGACTCGGTCTAGAAGCAGGTATGCAGGCTTTCGATCACCTGCAACTGCTCATCCACCAGATTACCCACTTGCCACTTGTCGAAGGTCAGGCACGGGTGGGATGTGCCGAAGGAGATGATGTCGCCAATGCGCAACTCAACTCCCGGTGCGACGACCATGAACGCATGCTGGTCCATCACGGCGGTGACCTTGCACGCGGTCACGTCATCACCCTCGGCTGGCAGCACGCCAGCCTTGTAGCGCTTGAGCGGCACCGGCAGGCCGGCGTCGTAGGCGACGTCGCGCTTGCCCAGGGCGATCACCGCGAAGCCCGGCTCCGGCAGCGACTGCACATGGGCCCAGACTTCCAGCGCCGGGCGCAGGCCTTCGTTGAGGTCGCTGCGACGATCCAGTACGCAGCACTGCGCGTCTTTGTAGATGCCGTGGTCGTGAGCCACGTAGCTGCCCGGGCGCAATACGCTGAGGAAGCGGCCAGCGGCGTTCTGGGCTTCGAAGGATTCGGCAATCAGGTCGTACCAGGCCGAACCCGAGGCGGTAATGATGGGCTTGGCCAGGTCGAAGGCGCCGCTGTTTTGCAGGTCGACGGCCAGGCGTACCAGGGAGGCGGCGAATTCGCGGATGCCACTGATGGCGTGCTCGCCATGGATCACCCCTTCGTAGCCTTCGATGCCGGTGAGGGCCAGCGCAGGCTGGGCCTTGATCGCCTTGGCCAGGTCGAGCACCTGTTGTTCGGTGCGGCAACCGCAACGCCCGCCGACCACCCCGTATTCGATCATCACGTTCAAGCGCAGGCCACGGGCGGCGAAGAACAGGCCCAGGTCGGCGACGTTGTCCGGGTGGTCGACCATGCAGTGGAAGTCGAATTCGGGGTCGGCCAGCAGGTCGGCGATCAGCGCCATGTTCGGCGCGCCCACCAGTTGGTTGGCCATCAACACCCGGCGAACCCCACCGGCGTACGCAGCGCGGGTCTGCACGGCGTTGGCCAGGGTGATGCCCCAGGCGCCCTGCTCGATCTGCCGCTGGAACAGCGCGGGCATCATGCTGGTCTTGCCGTGAGGCGCCAATTGCGCACCGCTGTTGCTGACGAAATCCTGCATCCAGCGGATGTTGTGTTCCAGGGCGTCACGGTGCAACACCAGGGCTGGCAGGCTGACGTCACGGACCAGATGTGCACCGATGGCGGCGGCGCCTTTTTCAACGGCATTGAAGGCAGACATAAGGGTTTCCTATTCGTTGATGCGACGGGCCAGGTTGTTCGCACTGTCGATCAGCACCCGGCGGTAGTCGTTGTAGTTTTTGATCGCATCGGCCCGTGGGGCGACGATGCACAGGGTCGCAATGCTGATGCCTTGGGCGTCCCGAACCGGGGCGGCAAAGCAGTGGGTAAAGGTGTCGGCGACACTGTCGAAGGAGAAGAATCCGTCGAGGGTGGCCTGACGGATTTGCCCGAGGAAGGTTTCCAGAGGCAGGCGCTGACCGTCCGGGAGGATGAAGTCGTCGTAGTCGATCAGGTCGATGATTTGCTGGTCGCTCAGGTGGCCCAGCAGCAGGCGGCCGGAGGCGGTCCAGGGGATCGGCGCGTTCTCGCCGATGTCTGAGGAAATGCGGAAATGCCGCTCGCCTTCGCGCATCAGGGCCACGGTGTATTTGCGGCCATTGAGCAGGCACATCTGGGCGGTTTCGTGGGTTTGGCTGACGATTTCCTGCAGGGCGTGGTCGGCTTCGCGGGTCAGGTCGAAATGGCGCAGGTGGGCCTGGCCGAGGAAGTACAGCTGACGGCCGAGGTAGACGTGACCGTCCTTGCCGACGGTTTCGAGGATGCGCCGTTCCAGCAGCGAGGCCACCAATTCGTAGACCGTGGATTTGGGGCTGCCGATGCCGCTGGCGATGTCATTCGGGCGCAGGGGCTGGCCGATTTCCTTGAGGAAATCGAGGATATCGAACGCCCGGTCGAGGCCTTTGGCGCGGCGTTTGATGGTGTCTTCGGTCATGGCAGTCGTCGGTCCCGTTTGAAGATGTAGCTATCAACACAGATCCCCTGTGGGAGCGGGCTTGCTCGCGAAAGCGGTGGATCAGTTGTAGATGTATTCACTGACACACCGCTTTCGCGAGCAAGCCCGCTCCCACATTGGGTCTCCTGTGGTCTCAAGAGACGGGCATTTAGCCTTTTTTCTTGTAGGCCACGCAATCGATCTCAACCTTGCAATCGACCATCATGTTCGCCTGCACACACGCCCGCGCCGGAGCATGTTCCGGGTTGAAGTATTCGCCGAAGACTTTGTTGAAGCTCCAGAAGTCCCGTGGGTCTTCCAGCCATACACCGACGCGCACCACGTCTTCCAGGGCGTAGCCGGCTTCTTCGAGAATCGCCACCACGTTGCGCATGGTCTGGTGGGTCTGCTCGACGATCCCGCCCGTGATGATTTCACCGTCCACCGCCGGCACCTGGCCCGACACGTACAACCAGCCATCCGCTTCCACCGCGCGGGCGAAAGGACGAGGCTGGCCGCCGCCTGCAGTGGCGCCGGTGCCGTAACGAGTAATGCTCATAATGGATCTCCTGAAGTGATGATTTAAAAACGAATGTTCTTGAGAAATTCCGCCAGTCGCGGCGATTGCGGGCGTTCGAAAATGTCTTTCGGCGGCCCTTGTTCTTCAATGCGGCCCTGGTTCATGAAGACGATCTTGTCCGAGACTTCATAGGCAAAGCGCATTTCGTGGGTGACCAGCAACATGGTCATGCCCTCTTCCGCCAAACCCTTGATTACGCTGAGCACTTCGCCCACCAATTCCGGGTCCAGGGCCGAGGTGACTTCGTCGAACAGCATCAGGCTCGGGTTCATCGCAATCGCCCGGGCAATCGCCACGCGCTGTTGCTGGCCGCCCGACAGTTGGCCCGGGAAGTGATTGCGGCGCTCCAGCAGGCCGACACGATCCAGCCATTTTTCCGCCAGTGCAACCGCTTCGTCCTTGCCCATCTTCTTGACCTTGAGCAGGCCCAGGGTGACGTTCTGCAAGGCGGTCAGGTGCGGGAACAGGTTGAACTGCTGGAAGGCCATGCCGGTCATTGCGCGGTGCTGGGAGATCACCCGCTCCGGGTGGCGCACGCGCTTGCCGCCGACCTCGCTGTAGCCGATGGATTCGCCGTCGAGGGTGATCTGGCCGCCCTGGAATTCTTCCAGCAGGTTGACGCAACGCAGCAGCGTGGTCTTGCCCGAACCGCTGGAGCCGATCAATGTCACGACGTTGCCGCGCTGCATGCTCAGGTCGACGCCCTTGAGCACTTCCACCGGGCCGTACTGTTTACGCAGGCCGCGAATGTTCAGCAGTGGCTGGCTTTCTTTTGAGAGTTGGTTCATGGCAACGCCACCCGCTTTTCAATGTAACGCCCCAACAATTCGATGGCGTAGTTGATGACAAAAAACATAAAGCCTGCAAACAGGTAGAACTCCAGGGTCATGAACGTCCGGGCGATGACCTGTTGGGTGCTGAGGAGCAGCTCGGCCACACCGATCACCGACAGCAAGGTGGAAGCCTTGACGATTTCGGTGGACGAGTTGACCCAGGTCGGCAGGATCTGCCGCAGCGCCTGGGGTAACAGCACGTAGCCCAGGGATTGATAGAAGGTCAGGCCGATGGCCTTGCCCGCTTCCAGTTGCCCCTTGGGAATGGCCTGCAATGCACCGCGCACGATTTCCGAAACGTGAGAGCCGCAGAACAGCGTCAGGCCCACGGCACCGGCCTGGAACGCAGTGATCTGCCAGCCAAGCGCCGGCAGCATGTAGAAGCACGCCAATACCAGCACAAATACCGGCGTACCGCGGATCAGGTCGACGTACAGGCGAAACGGTGCGCGCATCCAGAATTTGCCGTAGGTCAGTACCAAGCCGGCGACGATGCCGATCAGGGTGCCGAAGATAATGGCCAGGGCCGAGCAGTAGACGCTGGTCTGGAACCCCGCCCAGAGGGTTTCCCGGGCGATCCACAACTCATGCAGCCAGCTGGGGGATTCGTACATGGGCGCTCCTTAGCGGCGAATTGCCAAACGCTGTTCCAGGTAACGGAGCAGCATGGCAATGAGGTAACAGGCAGCCACGTAGAGCGCGGTCGTGACCATCCAGGTTTCAATCACCCGGTAGCTTTCGACGTTGATCTTGCGGGCGTAATAGGTCAGCTCCGGCACCGCGATCGCGGCGGCCAGGGAGGTGTCCTTGAACAGCGAAATGAAATTGTTCGACAGCGCCGGCAGCACATTGCGCAGCATCACCGGCACGGTGATGTACGCGCGGATACGCCATTCGCCCAGGCCAATGGCCAGGCCCGCTTCACGCAACCCCTTGGGAATGTTCAGCAGGCCTGCGCGGAAGACTTCGGTGAGGTAGGCACCGGCGTACAACGACAGGGTGATGATGAACGAAGGGATCTTGTCCAGCCGGATACCCAGGCTGGGCAAGGCGAAGTAGATCAACAGGATCAGCACCAGGATCGGGGTGTTGCGGATCACCGTCACATACACCGAGGCCACGATGCGCAGCGCACGGTGTTTGGACAGCATCGCAAACGCCATCAACAGGCCGATCACGCAACCGATGGCGATGGACAGCAGTGCCAGTTCAAGGCCGAGGCCGAGCCCCGCCAGCAAGCTGGGGAAATCGCGCCACACAGCGGCAAAGTTCAACTGATAGTTCATGGTCGGCAGTACCTGATTGGGGCGCCGTCAGCGACGCCCCAGGGTTTACGAATTACTTGAACTCAACCGGGAAACCGATCGCAGGCTCTGGCAGGTCCACACCGAACCATTGCTTGAACGAGGCCTTGTACATCGGGAATTCCACACCGGTCATGGCTTCATGCAGGGCGGTGTTGACGAAGTTCAGCCAGTCCTGGTCGCCACGCTTGACAGCGCACGCATAGGTTTGCGGGCTCCAGGCGTAGCTCGGGCTGCGGTAGCGGCCCGGGTTTTGCACCATCAGGTACTTGACCGAGGACTGGTCGGTGGCGGCGGTGTCGGCACGCCCGGAGTTCACGGCCTGGTACATCAGGTCGACGCTGTCGTACTGGTCGACCTTGGCTTTGGGCAATGCCTGGTGCACCAGCTCTTCGGCGTAGACGTTTTGCAGCACGGCCACGGTGACGCTGTCGCCGGCGGCCTGCAGGTCTTCGATTTCCTTGTACTTGCTGTTGGCCGGCAGCAGCAGGCCCACACCTTCGCGGTAGTACGGCAGGGTGAAGGCCACTTGCTGCGCACGGCTTGCCGTGACGGTGATGAACTGGCAGCTCATGTCGACCTTGTCGGTCAACAGGTTGGGAATGCGGGCATCGGAAGACTGCACCACGTATTCGACTTTGCTCGGGTCATTGAACAGACCCTTGGCCACGATGTGGCCGATGTCGATGTCAAAACCCTGCAACTTGCCATCCGCTCCCTGGAAGTGCCACGGCGCATTGGTACTGCCTGTACCCACGATCAGGTGCCCACGCTTGAGCACTGTATCGAGCTTGCTGTCCGCCGCCTGCACTACGCTGGCGAGGGAAGCCGATGCGGCGAAGAGAAAAACACACGCTTTGAACACGGAAGGTCGGTGATGCATGACAAGCACTCCAGGGATTGTGTATTCCGCTATACCGGAACTTAGTATGTAACAACGGAATAGACAGCAGAAAGTGTGCCACACGCAGTAACATAAAAATATTGCGGGATTAATTTCTTTTTAAATCAACGGGATAGATTTTTATCAGCGATAAGGCACTGGGCCGGCTGCTGCAATCAGATTGCTACCGTTGGCTACACACCGGGGTGACAGGCCACATTTGGGTGCGCGGGCGGGTCGTTACCGTGCACGAAAGCGGTGCAGTGGCCGGATGGAAGAATTCCGTGGCTGGGCTAGTCTTGGCAGATGATCGAGCCCCCCAAGGAACGCGTTCAGATGAAGATCAGTCTTGTCCTTATGTTGTTGTCGCTGGCATTTGCCACCCAGGTGTTCGCCAAGGATGACCGGCGCGAATGCAAGGCCGAGCTGGTCAGGCTGAAGGCGGCGTTCAGTACGAACTACACCACGCAGAATCATCATGGGTATCGTCGGGCCAAGGATGCCAAGGATCAGGGTGACTATAAGCAGTGCGTGGGGCTGGCGAAGAAGGCTCGGGAGCGGGCGGAGCGCTGAAGGCTTTGGGCTGCTGCGCAGCCCAGCGGGAGCAAGCTCCCTCGCCACAATGGGCCAGTTGGAGGTGGGTACCTGTTAGTTTTGACAGTAGACGGTTTTGATCGCCGGGATTAGCGTGGGACAGGCCTTTCGCTCAAGGAGATCATCATGGGAATTGCAACGGCGGTGATTGCCGATGCCGAGCAGTATCAGCAGTTGCTCAAGACGCATAGAACGGTGTTCATGCTGTTTGTTTCGCAGCACTGCCCGGCCTGCGGGGAAGCCGGGCCACTGTTTGAACGGATTGCCGGGAAATACGCCAGCTCCGTGAAGAGCCTGGTGCTCGACACTGCCCGAACCCCGAGGCATCCCGAGGTTACCGGCACGCCTACCCTGCTGGTTTTCCAGAATGGCAAGATGATCAATAAGCTGGAGGGGTTCGACGAAAAAACGCTGAGGGAGACGTTCGCCAGGACCAGAATCAGTCCTCCAACATCAACCGCGCCGTCCCCGAAACCCGAATCGAGGCACCCTTCTCATCGGTGATCTGCGCCTGCAAGCGCGAACGGCTGCCCATGTCCTCGCCTTGAATGATGTCGATGCGCCCGTTGTGTGGCCAGCCCAGGTCCCGCAGGTAGCCGGCAAAGGCAGCGGTCGCGGCACCCGTGGCCGGGTCTTCGTACACGCCGCCCACCGCAAACGGGTTGCGGGTGTGGAACAGTGTCGGGCTTTCGGCAAACACCAGCACCACGGTACCCAGCCCGGCGTCGGTCATGTAGCGGCGACCGGCTTCCAGTTCATAGTGCATCTGGCTGAGTTTGGCGCGGCTGGCGAGCGCCAGCACCAGGTGGGAAATGCCGGCATGGATGATCGCTGGCGGAATGCTCGGGTCCAGGTCATTGCGGGTGTAACCGAACAAGGTCAGGCCCGCGTCCACCAGGGCATCGTTGGCCGGTGCGCTGCGGGTTGGCGGGGATTGCAGCGCGGCCTCGATCAGGTCGCCTTCGCTGCGACCGCTGACCGAGATATCGCCATTGTTCAACGCCAGGTGGAATTCGCCATCGCCCAGCGCCAGGCTCAAGGCCGCACCGAGGGCGATTGTGGCATGCCCGCAAAACGCAACTTCGGACTCCGGCGCGAAGTACCGCACGCGCCAGCCGTCATCCTGCGGGCAGGCAAATACGGTTTCCGAAAACCCGACTTCGTGGGCGATACGCTGCATTTCTACAGCTTCCGGCAGGCTGTCACCGATCCAAACACCTGCAGGGTTACCGCCCTGGTTGCCGTCACAGAATGCAGAAATCTTAAGCACGTCCAAAGTCATTCGGGTAACCCTTCCTTAACGGTTCAGTGAGCGGCGATGCTATCCAAAGGCCAGCCCAGCGTCGAATGAAATTCACCCGTTAAAGAGGGGCCAGCAACACCTGCGTGACCCGCCGCTCCTCCACCGCCGCCACGGTCAGGCGCCAGCCTTCATGTTCCAGGCTGTCACCGACCACCGGCAGTCGATCCAGCAGGCTCATCACCAGCCCGGCCAGGGTCTGGTAATCCTCCGTCGCCACAGCCTTGAAGCCGGTGCGCTGGCGGATCAGGTTGAGGTTCAAGGCGCCATTGACGCGAAAACCACCCTCCTCCTCGACGATATCCGGGCCTTCGACCTCACTCGCATCCGGCAACTCACCGGCGATGGACTCGAGGATGTCGGTCATGCTCAACACCCCGATAAAGTCGCCAAATTCGTTGATCACGAAGGCAATGTGAGTCGACTCCTGACGCATCTGCTCCAAGGCATTGAGAATCGAAAAACTCTCCAGCAAGTTGACCGCCCGGCGCGCCAGGTGCTCCAGGTTCGGCTCGTTACCGGCCAGGTATTCCTTGAGCAACTCCTTCTTGTGCACAAAGCCCAATGGCTCGTCGACATTACCGTTGCGGATCAAGGGCAGGCGCGAGTAAGACGAATGCATCAGTTTCAGGCGGATAGTGTCGGGATCGTCCGACAGATCTATAGAGTCCACCTTCGCCCGAGGCGTCATCAGCGTACGGATCGGGCGTTCAGCCAGTTGCAGCACGCCACTGATCATCACCCGCTCGCGCCGGTCGAACAGCGGCCCGCCGTTGGCATCGGGGTTGTCCAGCAGGTCGGCGACCTCTTCACCCACCTCCTCCACTGCCAGATTACGCCCGCCGAGCAAACGCATCACCGCGTGGGCCGTACGCTCACGCCTCGGCAGCGTGCCCTGGGCCGACTTCTTGCGGCGCGACCGGGCGATCTGGTTGAACAGCTCGATCAGGATCGAGAAGCCGATGGCCGCGTAAAGATAGCCTTTGGGAATGTGGAAGCCCAGGCCTTCGGCCGTCAGGGCAAAACCGATCATCATCAGGAAGCCCAGGCACAGCATGATCACCGTCGGGTGGGCGTTGACGAAACGGGTCAGCGGCTTGCTGGCAATGATCATCAGGCCGATGGAAATGATCACCGCGATCATCATCACCGCCAGCTCATCCACCATGCCCACGGCGGTAATCACCGCATCGAGGGAGAACACCGCATCCAGCACCACAATCTGCGCAACGATCGGCCAGAACATCGCATAGGCCACGTTGCCAGTGCGCTGAGCCACATGCCCCTCAAGGCGCTCATGCAATTCCATGGTGGCCTTGAACAACAGGAACACACCACCAAACAGCATGATCAAGTCACGGCCCGAGAAACTCTTGTCGAACACCTCGAACAGCGGTTGGGTCAGGGTCACCAACCAGGAAATACTTGCCAGCAAGCCCAGACGCATCAGCAACGCCAGGGACAAACCGATCAGACGCGCACGGTCACGCTGCTCCGGCGGCAGCTTGTCCGCCAGGATCGCGATAAACACCAGGTTGTCGATGCCCAGCACCAGCTCCAGCACAATCAAAGTCAACAGGCCGAGCCAGGCCGTTGGATCCGCTAACCATTCCATTTTTCAGTATCTCTTCAAGTTTTTCAGAATGCCGGGCACGGCAACGCACGGTCGAGGGACCGGGTAAGGGTAGGCAATCGGAAGACGGGATGCTTGGCCCGGAGGCAGGCGATCAGCGGGAACGGCGGCAGTGAATGTCTTGGGGAAAGACGACTGGGAGGCTCCGAGAGGGTGTTCATGTAGTTCCTGTTGTGGAAAAAGGACTTGAATCGTACAGGCGAAACAAGAATTTCCTACAATGCAAAACTATTACAAGATCTGTAGGATCGAACATTCTGATATTAGGGAGAATGTCGTGAGCCAACAATTTTTCACTATGGTTGGGACAGCCCATAACAAATTTTGAGCATTTGATCGTTCCCACGCTCTGCGTGGGAATGCATACCGTGACGCTCCGCGTCACCCTCTCGCCGGACTTCAGCCAGGCTCGTAGCATCAAGCTTTATCGTCGGGCAGATTCACACGATCTTGCTGCTCTTCACTGATCAGGTATTCAAGAAACGCGGTATACGTCGGCCATGAATCCGGCGCAGTCAACAAGGCCTCCCTACCCAGGCGGCACACATCCACGTCATCACACCAAATCACCCGACCGCCTCCGCCCGAGCAATCCATCACGATCAAACTGGCCGGCGGCTGGGCTAATACCAAAAACTGCCGCGCAAGCCCGGCACGCTCTCGAAGACGTCTGGTTTCGTCCAGGACATTCGGCGCAGGCGCCCACCCTATTGCGTGCAAGGGCAAAACGTAGATTCCAGAGCCATCGAAGAACTCGGCAGCCTCACGAAAATCATCCGCAAGCTCCAGGCCAAGGTGGCTCTGCACCTCATCAAGAAACCCAGGCTCAACGGCGCGCGCGCCATTCAAAAGCAAACATTGCTGCCGGATCATTGCCAACGTGGACATCAACACCCGCCCTCGCGTCTAGAGATTTGCCCGCGTGCCAAGAAAGCGCAGATAGCGCCCATCCTCGTTGTCAAAGATCTCGGCCCCTGCGCCCATGTATGCCCGCATCAATTCATCGGCGGCCTGATCATCGTGGCCTTGATCCAGCAAAACCTGCCCTAGGCGCAGATGTAAAAACGGATTTCCGAGACCGCCCGGACAGGTCATCGCATAGTCCAAGGCATCCCGGGCTGAGCCGTTGAATCCGGATACAAAGCATGCATCAGCGATGGCAGCCAATACCCAGGTGGAGGCTTCCCAATCATTTTTCGGCTCGGGGATCAAGATCCAGGCCTTGTTGTATTGCTCGATGGCCTCTTCATAACGGCCGTCATCGGCCAATTGATCACCTGCACTGCATAACGACTGGATCTCTTCGTGCAGCGACGCTGCAAGCTCAGTGGTCATGAGGACTCCTCCAGAGATCCATCTGCATCCCAGAACGACCACAGCCCAACTTCCTGGCCACGCTCATAAACGCCCTGCGCCGCCACCTGTCCATTGTCGTGGTAGTCCCGCCAGTCGCCGTGTTCGGCGCCATCCACGTAATTCCCCTCGGAAGCCAGGTTGCCGTTTGGGTGGTAGGCGCGAAAAAGCCCATGTCGAATCCATTGCGTGCCGTCCTCGGACAGGTAACGCGAATACCTGAATCGAACCTCACCGGTCTCGTAGGGAATTTCCGCTATGTGTAACGCGTTTGGTTTTTCGTCCATGGCAAACCTGCTGCGGTGTGTTGATGTGCTTTCAGACTCTGTTGAGAAAACTGACTTTAGCCGGCGTTGTACGTTTATGCCCGTTATTCAGAACGGCCCCTTCGTCATCACCCGCTCATCAATAAAGCTACGCAACATCGCAATACGCTCCGTATAGGCTTTGCTCAGGCAACTGACTTGGGCGCCGCACGTATGCCGTTGCTTGAGCCACACAGCCTGATCATCCATCAACGAACCGCGCCCGCCCATGGCCATGGAGTGCCGGTTCAGGTCATAAAGCAGCGCCATGGTCACGTCCTGATCATTCAGGGAGCGCGTGGCACAGATGGTTTTCTCGTCAGCCGCCTTCGCCCGGTCACAGTCAAAACTGGCCGCCAGGCTCACAGGGCTGAGCCACAACACAGAAAAACCGGCGAGCACTGCGAATACCGCCGGTTTAATCAAACGAACTGCCATGAAAATTACCTCCTACAGAGGGCTACGCGCCACACCCTGCCCAAACCGATAAATCGCCAGGCAATACCCAATCAACGCCACCGCTGCCAGCAACCCGCCCGCCGCGCCGATCCAGGCAAAACCAAAGTGGCTGCCCACCCAACTGCCCATCAACGCCCCACCGCCAATACCGATGTTGTAGATCCCGGAAAACATCGCCATCGCCACATCCGTGGCATCCGGCGCCAGCACCAGCACCTTCGATTGCAACGCCAGGCCAAAACCCATGATGGCCATGCCCCAGAACACACTCAGGGTCACCAGGTACGACACCTCGCCACTCAACGGCAGCAACAACGCCAGGCACAGCGCCAGTATGGTCACCGCGCTGATCAGGAAACGATGGGGGCTAAAGCGATGCACCAGGCTGAACAACAACGAACCAATAATTCCCGCGCCGCCAAACACCAGCAGGATCAGGGTCACCGTATTGCCACTCATACCGGCAACACCTTCAACAAACGGCTCAACATAACTGTAGGCAGTGAACTGCGCCGTCACCACCATCGCCGTCAGCACATACAACGCCACCAGCGCCGGGCGCTTGAACAACAGCGGCAAGCTGCGCAGCGAACCGGAGTTCTGGCTCGGCAGCAGCGGCAAGGTGCGCGCCAGCCAGAACACCAGCCCGGCGGCAAACGCGCCGATCACCAGGAAGGTGGTGCGCCAGCCCATGGCTTCGCCCAGCAAGCGGCCGAGCGGGATACCCAGAACCATCGCCAGGGAAGTACCGGTAGCCAGCAACCCAAGGGCCTGCACCTGCTTGCCCTCCGGCGCCAAACGCACCGCGAGGGAGGCAGTAATCGACCAGAACAACGCATGGGACAGGGCAATGCCGACCCGGCTGAGCATCAGGATGCCAAAGCTGGTGGCCACGCTGGACAGGATATGGCTGGCGATAAACATGCCGAACAGCACGATCAGCAGCTTGCGCCGCTCGACGTTACGGGTCAGCAGCATCACCGGCAGCGAGGTCAGGGACACGATCCAGGCATAGATGGTCAGCATCAGGCCGACGCTGGCGATGGGCATGTCGAAGCTCGCGCCGATGGCACTCAGCAGGCCGACCGGTACAAATTCGGTGGTATTGAAAACGAAAGCGGCCAACGCGAGAGCGAAGACCGGTTGCCAGTTGGCTTGAGGTGTTGCGGCGGAAATGCTCATTGACAGGTCGTCGTACTCGTTTGCGCGCAGATCAAGCCGGCCCGATGCCGGGCCTTGAGCCGCGCGCAAAAAATAGTAACACGACGATTCAGGGATCGACTTGCCCCATCAGCTCGGGAATCGACTCAGGACGCTTGGCATAGCGCTGGGCCAGCGCCGCGCAGACCATCAACTGGATCTGGTGAAACAGCATCAGCGGCAAGATCAGCACCCCCATGCTCGCCCCGGCAAACAACACCTGGGCCATCGGCACACCGGTGGCCAGGCTTTTCTTCGAGCCGCAGAACAGAATGGTGATCCGGTCTTCCTGGCTGAAGCCAAAAGCCCTGCCCAGCACCGTGGACGCCACCAGCACCAGCGCCAGCAACACACAGCACGCCACCACCAGGCCACCCAGTTCCCACAACGGAATCTGGTGCCAGATGCCCTCGTTGACCGCTTCGCTGAAGGCGCCGTAGACCACCAGCAAAATCGAGCCCTGGTCGACGAACTTCAGCCAGGATTTGTTACGCCCTACCCACTCGCCGATCCAGCGACGGGCGATTTGCCCGGCGATGAACGGTAGCAACAATTGAACACTGATTTTCAGGATCGCATCGACGGTGGAGCCGCCATCGCCATGCACATTCAGCAGCAACGTCACCAGCAATGGCGTCAGGAAGATCCCGAACAGGCTCGACGCCGCCGCGCTGCAAATCGCCGCCGGGATATTGCCCCGGGCCAGCGAGGTAAAGGCAATCGCCGACTGCACGGTGGCGGGCAACGCACACAAATAGAGCATGCCCATGTACAGGTCTTTACCGATCAGCGGCGACAACACCGGCTTGAGCGCCAGGCCCAGCAACGGAAACAGCACGAAGGTCAGGCTGAACACCAGCAGGTGCAGGCGCCAATGACCCGCACCGGCAACAATGGCCTGGCGCGACAGTTTCGCGCCGTGCAGGAAAAACAGCAGCGCGATGGCCAGGTTGGTCACCCAGCCAAAGGCCACGGCGGTCTGGCCACTGGCGGGCAGCAGGGACGCGAGGATCACCGTGGCCACCAGGGTCAGGGTGAAGTTGTCAGGTAAAAAGCGTGGGCGGGTCATAGGCCAATCTTCCAGGGGTTGCCAAGAGCATCGTCGCGACTCTAACGTAACGGCTTGTTACCGACTAACGCCAATGAGCCAGTAAATGCCGCCAAAAGGACATGACAAAACCGTGCGCCGCAGCGTGCCCGGGCTTTCCAGCCTGCCCAGGCCGGTGTATGGCCGCACCGAATCCCTGCCCAACCGCGCGCTGACCCGCCGCCATAGTCACCCGTGGGTGCAGTTGTCCTACGCAATATCCGGGGTGCTGGAGATCCAGACCGGCGTAGGACGCTTCGTCGCGCCACCCCAGCGAGCCGTGTGGATACCGGCCGGCATGCCACACCGGGTGTTCAGTTCGCCCCATACCGAGATGCGCAGCCTGTACCTCGATTGCAGCGTCACCGCCTGGGCGGCTGACCGCTGCCAGGTGCTGGCGGTGAGCAGCCTGTTGCGCGAGTTGATTCGCAGCTTCAGCGAATTGCCGGTGGAATACGCCGAGGATGGCCCGGATGGACGGCTGGCCCAAGTGGTGCTGGACCAACTGGCCGCCGCGCCCCAGGTCGACCTGATGTTGCCGCTGCCCGCCGACAGCCGCTTGCGGCAGATTTACCGCAGCCTGAACCTGCACCCGGAGCAGCAAACCACCCTGGGGCAGTGGAGCCAGAAACTGGCGGTCAGCGAGAAAACCCTCAGCCGGCTGTTCCTGAGCGACACCGGCCTGACCTTCCGTGCGTGGCGCCAGCGCCTGCGATTGTTGAGCGCCCTGCCCGCCCTGGAACAAGGCGAACGCGTGACCGATGTGGCGCTGGCCTGCGGCTACGAATCCACCTCGGCCTTCATCAACGCCTTCCGCCAGCAGTTCGACGCCACACCCGGTGAGTTCTTCCTCTGATCATCAGACAACAAAGACCTCAAAAAGAGAACAGGGCCCCCGTGGGAGCGGGCTTGCTCGCGAATGCGGTGGTTCAGCCAGCACATGTATTGACTGACCCACCGCATTCGCGAGCAAGCCCGCTCCCACATTTTGTCCCGCGTTGATCCCGTTAGCGTTGCGCCTTGGCCAACACCGCCTGCAACAACACATCCGCCCCCGCCGTCGACCACTGCGGATGAATCTCCTCCGCCTCGTTATGGCTCAGCCCATCCACACACGGCACAAAAATCATCGCCGTCGGCGCCACCCGGTTCAGGTAGCAGGCATCATGCCCGGCCCCGGAAATCATGTCGCGATGGCTATACCCCAACGCTTGCGCCGAAGCCCGCACCACCTCCACACACTCAGGGTCGAAGGCAATCGGCGCGTACTGGAAAATCTGCTTCACGCTGTGCTGCAAACCAATCCCCTCGGCGATCCGCGCCACCGCCGCCTGCAACTGCCGATCCTGATACCCCAGCACCGCTTCATCCGGATGCCGAAACTCCACACTGAAAAACACCCGCCCCGGCACCACGTTGCGTGAATTGGGGAAGATATTCGCCATGCCCACCGTCGCCCGCCCTTCGGCGCCCTGTTCCAGGCCGATCTGATTGACTGCCTCCACCACCCGGGCAAATCCGAGCAATGCATCGAGCCGGTGATCCATCGGCGTCGTCCCGGCATGAGCACTGCGCCCGCTCAGTTCCACTTCATACCAGCGCTGGCCCTGGGCGCCGGTGACCACACCGATGGTCAGGCCCTGTGCCTCAAGAATCGGCCCCTGTTCGATATGCAACTCAAACGCCGCATGCACCGCCTGGCCACCCACCGGATGCGCACCGGCATAGCCAATCTGCTGCAACGCCTGGCCGATGGTGATCCCGGCCTTGTCTTCCCGGGACAGGCCGTACTCCAGGTCAAACACCCCGGCATACACCCCCGAGGAAATCATCGCCGGCGCAAACCGCGAGCCTTCTTCGTTGGTCCAGTTCACCACTTCGATTGGCCGCTCGGTTTCAATCCCCAGGTCATTCAAGGTGCGCACCACCTCCAGCCCGGCCAGCACGCCGTAGATACCATCGTACTTGCCGCCCGCCGGCTGGGAATCGCCATGGGAACCGGTCAGCACCGGGGCCAGGTGATTCTGGCGCCCGGCGCGACGGGCAAAGATATTGCCCATGGCATCCACCCGAATGCTGCAACCGGCCGCCTCGCACCATTGCACAAACAGGTCGCGACCGCGGCGGTCCTCATCCGTGAGGGCCAGGCGCGAGACCCCGCCCTTTTCGGTGCCGCCGATCTGCGCCATTTCCATCAGCGAGCCCCACAGGCGCTCGCCATTGACCCGCGCCAAGTCGTTCATGAACGCGGCTCCTGGGGTTTGGCCCGGTAGCGGAAGTCACAGTGATGGGCACCGCCCATGATGGTCTGGGTGCGGGTCAGCTTGATGTCCGGGTTGTAGCCGACGATAAACAGTTCGTCGCGGTTGCAGGACAGCAAGTGACCGATCTCGCCCAGGCCCATCTCGTGATACATCTCGGCATAGCGGCAGCGCTTCACGTCATAGTCGTAGTGCTCGGCGTCGCTGGCGATGATCTCGACCTTCAGCGCATCGTCCTTTTCCCAGAGCACTTGCAGCTCGACGAAGCTCTTGAGGTCGGCGCCCTGCTCTTCCAGCTCGGCAAAGTGCTTGCCGGCCTGGATCGCCGCATTGCCCACCGCCTCGCCGATCACCGCCGCCGCAAAGGCCTTGCCCTGCTCGCGCACCAGGATCTCGTAGATCGGCTTGATGATTTCGGCTTCGATCCGCCGCCGGGCCAGGATGCCCAGTTCACCTTCCAGCTTGCTCATTGTGTGCCTCCGTAAACCTGTAGGAGCGAGCTTGCTCGCGAAGATATTCCAGGCGCATCGCTGCGTTGACTGTACATTTTTCGCGAGCAAGCTCGCTCCTACAGGGGTGGGTTGTTACTTGCCGCCCGCCACACTGACTGGCTGCCACTGATTACTTTTGACCTCATACACGGTGAACGACGGCTTCTTCAAATTGCCCTCGGTATCAAACGCAATGGTCCCGGTCACGCCCTGATAGCTGATGGCGCGCAGCACCGGCAGGTACTTTTGCGGGTCCACCGAGTCGGCCTTCTCGATCGCCGCCAC
The DNA here is from genome assembly GCF_000278565.1 of Pseudomonas sp. Ag1. NCBI lineage: Bacteria > Pseudomonadati > Pseudomonadota > Gammaproteobacteria > Pseudomonadales > Pseudomonadaceae > Pseudomonas > Pseudomonas sp. Ag1. Next base: position 12,446 of record NZ_AKVH01000106.1, on the reverse strand, counting down.
CAACACCCCGACACCGTCATAGGCAAACGGCGCGTGCAGTTCGATCGGCGCCTTGTAGCGATCCTTGTAAGCCTGCTCGAACGCCTTGCCACCCGGCATCTGCGCCACCGCCAGGCCCGGCTCCAGGGCAATCACGCCCTCGCCTTCGTTCTGCGCCAGTTGCAGGAAGGTCTGGCTGACAAACCCACCAGCCCCCATCAGCGGTGCCTTGATCCCCAGTTGCTTGATACGCCTGGCCAAAGGCGCGGCCTGGGAATCGACGCCACCAAAGAAAATCAGGTCCGGGTTCTGGCTGCGGATATTGGTCAGCACTGCGCTGAAATCGATGGTCTTGTCGTCGACGTATTCACGAGACACCACCTTGGCGCCACCGGCCTCGATGGATTTGACGAACTGGTCCGCCAGGCCCTGGCCGAATGCGGTGCGGTCGTCGATCACCGCAATGCGCCGGGCCTTGAGGGTGTTCAAAGCATAGTCGCCGGCCACCTGGCCGCCATCGTCGTCATGGCCCATGATCCGGAAGCTGGTGTCGAAGCCCTGCTGGGTATACGCGTGCCCGGTAGCAACCGGGGCGACTTGCGCGATACCTGCATCGTGATAAACCCGCGCCGCCGGAATGCTGGTGCCGGTGTTCCAGTGGCCCACCACGCCCACCACGCCTTCGTCCACCAGGCGCTGGGCCACGGTGACGGCGGTGCGCGGGTCGGACTGGTCGTCCTCGGACAGCAGCTTGAAGGTCACCGCCTCACCGTTGATTTTCGGGTGCTTGGCGTTGGCCGCGTCGATGGCCAGTTGCGCGCCGTTTTCCAGGTCCTTGCCGATCCGCGCCGACGGGCCGGTCAACGGCCCGGCCAGGCCGATCAATACGGTCTGGTCGGCCTGGGCCATGGCACTCGCCAGGCTGCTCAGGGCCAGGCCGATCACTAGGGTGTGCTTGAAAGTCTTCATCAGTGGTTCCTGTTTCTTTACGGGCTGGTCGGAACACGCCGGGCGTCCGGTAGCGTCAGGGTTAATTCATTCACCGAGGTAGGCACTGCGCACCTCGGGGTGGTCGAGCAATTCATGGGACGGGCCAGTGAGGCTGATGCGCCCGGTGTCCATCACATAGGCACGGTCGGTGACCTGCAGCGCGAGCCGGGCGTTCTGCTCTACCAGCAGCAGGGTCATGCCCTGGCGGCACACGTCGTCGATCACCTGGAAGATCTTTTCCACCATGATCGGCGCCAGGCCCATGGACGGTTCGTCCAGCACCAGCAAGCGCGGCTTGGAGAGCAGCGCCCGGGCCAGCGCGAGCATCTGTTGCTCGCCACCGGAGAGCAGGCCGGCGGACTGCTGCAGGCGCTCCTCCAGACGCGGGAAGTGCTCGAACAACTGGCGGATCTCGCGGTTCACCTGCTCGGTGTCACGACGCAGGAAGGCCCCGGCCTGGAGGTTTTCCAGGACGCTCATGCGCGCAAAGATCCCGCGTCCTTCCGGTACCATCGCAATGCCCTGGCGCAGCAATTGGTCCGGCGCCTGGCCGAGGATCGAACGCCCGGCGAAGTGAATCTGCCCCGCCGCTGCCGGCAGCAATCCGGTCAGGGCCTTGAGGCTGGAGGTCTTGCCGGCACCGTTGGCACCGATCAACGTCACTCGCTCGCCTTCGCCGATGTGTAAATCCAGGGACTTGACCGCTTCGATGGCGCCGTAGCGCACCTGCAAGCCGTCGACTTTCAATAAAGGTTCAGACATGGGCGCTGGCTCCCAGATAGGCCTGGATCACCGCCGGGTCGCGGCGCACTTCGGCGGGCGCGCCCACCGCGATCACCTGGCCGTAATCGAGCACGCTGATGCGGTCGCACACCCCCATCACCAGCTTCACGTCATGCTCGATCAGCAGCAGCGTGTGGCCGTCGTCGCGGATCTTTTCCAGCAGGCCGCGCAGTTGTACTTTCTCGGCAGCGTTCATCCCGGCGGCCGGCTCGTCGAGGGCCAGCAAACGTGGTTCAGTGGCCAGGGCGCGGGCGATTTCCAGGCGGCGTTGATGGCCGTAGGACAGGCTGTCGGCGCGGTAATTGGCGAACCCCGCCAGCCCGACATACGCCAACAGGCGATGGGCATGGGCGCGGGTTTGCGCTTCTTCTTCCCGGGCTCGACGATGGCGACTCAAGGCGGCCCACACGCCATTGCGGGTGCGCACATGGCGGCCGACCATGACGTTTTCCAACGCGCTCATGGTGTTGAACAGGCGGATATTCTGGAAGGTCCGGGCGATGCCGGCCTGGGCCACCTGGTGCACGCTGGCCGGCTTGTAGTCCTCGCCGTCGAGCTGGAAGCGCCCGGAATCCGGGGTATACAGGCCGGTCATCACGTTGAAGAAGGTGGTTTTACCGGCGCCATTGGGGCCGATCAAGCCATAGATCTCCCCAGGCTGGATGCTCAGGCTCACGTCGGTCAGCGCCGCCACGCCGCCGAAGCGCTTGTTCACCTGGTCAATCTGCAACAGCAGCTGATTCATCGCGCCACTCCTTTTGGCCACAGGCCTGCCGGTCGATAGAGCATCGCCAGGATCAGCGCGAGCCCGTAGAACAACTGACGAATGATTTCCGGGTCCACCAGCACCTGTCCGAACAGCGCCTGCTGCAACGGGCCCATGCTCGCGCGCAAGGCTTCGGGCAACGCCGCCAGCAATACGCAGCCGAGAATCACCCCGGGGATATGGCCCATGCCGCCGAGCACCACCATCGCCAGCACCGCGATGGACTCATTGAGAGTGAAGGACTCCGGCGAGACAAAGCCCTGGAACGAGGCGAACAACGCCCCGCTTACGCCGCCAAACCCGGCACCGATGGCAAACGCCAGCAGCTTCAAGCGCAAGGTGTTGACGCCCATGGCCTGGGCCGCTTCCTCATCTTCACGAATCGCCACCCAGGCCCGCCCGATGCGCGAACGCTCCAGGCGAATGCAGGCAAACAGGATCAGCACCACCAGCGCGGCGAACAGGTAGTAGTACAGATAGACCGAAGGCAGGCGCAGGCCGAACAGCTCCTGGGTGCGCCCGAGGTTGATCCCCAGCAGGTTGACCGGGTCGACCTGGGAAATACCTTTGGGCCCGTTGGTGATGTTCACCGGGCGATCCAGGTTGCGCAGCAATATGCGGATGATTTCACCAAAGCCCAGGGTCACGATGGCCAGGTAATCGCCGCGCAGGCGCAAGGTCGGTGCGCCCAACAACACGCCAAAGCCCGCTGCCAGCAACGCGGCCAAGGGCAGGATCAACCAGATCGAGGTGTGCATGCCCGCCGGCAGCAGCGCCATCAGCGCCGGGAATTGCTGCAACAGATGCGGCGAGGACAGCAATGCGGCGAGGTACGCGCCCACTGCGTAAAACGCGATAAAACCCATGTCCAGCAGCCCGGCGTAGCCCACGACGATGTTCAGGCCCAGGGCCAGCATGATGTACAGCAAGGCGAAATCGAGGGTGCGCACCCAGGTATTGCCGCCGGCATGCCCGACAATCCAAGGCGCCAGCACCAGCGCCACGGCGAACAACACGAGGCCGAGGCTGGCACGCTGGCTGGAAGTATTCAGGAAGTTCATGCGCGGGTCGCCAGTCGTTCGCCCAGCAGCCCCGAAGGACGAAACACCAGCACCGCGATCAACACGATAAAGGCAAACACATCCTGGTAATTGCTGCCGAACACACCCTGGGTGGCAGCGCCCAGGTAGCCGGTACCCAGGGCCTCGATCAACCCCAGCAGCAGGCCGCCAAGCATCGCGCCCTTGAGGTTGCCGATGCCGCCCAATACGGCTGCGGTGAACGCCTTGATGCCCGGCAGGAAACCCATGTAGAAATGCGCGCTGCCGTAGTTGCTCGCCATCATGATCCCGGCCAATGCCGCCAGGGCGCCGCCAATGGCAAAGGTCAGCACGATGATGCGATTCGGGTTGATGCCCATCAGGCTCGCCACCTGCGGGTTCTCGGCCACGGCGCGCATGGCCCGACCAAAGCGTGTGCGTTCCACCAGCACCAGCAGCGCGACCATTACCGACAGTGCGACGGCAATGGTGGTCAGGGCGGTAGCGTTGGTGATCGCCGGATGCGCCGAAGCGCCCGCGAGCACTTCAATCGGTTCCAGCGGCAGCAGTTGCGGGAACATCTGCGGGTTACGCGTCCACACCAACATGGCGACGGTTTGCAGCAACAACGACACCCCGATGCCGCTGATCAATGGCGCCAGGCGCGGCGCATTGCGCAGGCGCCGATAAGCGACCCGCTCAATCAGCACCGCGAGTACCGCGCAGAACGCCATGGCAATCACAGTGGCTGCCAGCAGCACCAGCACCGGCGGCATCGCCGGCCATGTCACCTGCAACAGGCGAATCACCGAGAGGCCCACCAAAGCGCCAATCATCAACACATCGCCATGGGCAAAGTTGATGATCCGCAAAATGCCGTAGACCATGGTGTAACCCAAGGCCACTAGCGCGTAGAGACTGCCCGTCATCAAACCATTGAGCAGCTGCTGGATAAACGCATCCATGGAAACCATCGACCTCACTACTGACGAGGGCGGCACACTAAGCATCTATTCTGTTTTTATCAAATATCAGAAATTCATATGGTTATGCCAAACGCATAAAGCGCTATAACCGCCATAAATACGGCATTTATGGCTCTTTATTTGCCATATCACTTAGTATTTAATTCAACACATGAATAATTTAGAACAGTTAGCCAATGACCCGCCGTTGCGTGCCGTGCGCACCTTCGAAGCGTTTGCCCGCCACGGCGGAGTGAATTCCGCCGCCCGCGAGCTGGACGTGTCGCCCTCCGCCGTCAGCCATCAATTGCACCTGCTGGAAAGCTTTCTGCAGCAACCGCTGACCTTGCGCCAGGGCCGCAACCTGGTGCTCACCGAAGAAGGCCGCGAGTACTACCGCGCAATTCGCTCGGCCTTCGCCGTACTGCGCAGCGCCACCGAACACGTGCGGGAAAAAAGCGCCACACGCCAGGTCACCATCAGCCTGATCCCGCTGTTCGGCATCAACCTGTTCATCCCGCGCCTGGCACAGTTCCTCAAGGACCACCCGGCGCTGGACATCAACGTCACCTACGCCAACCACCGCAGCTACCCCAGCGACGCTGCCGATTTATCGATCCGCTTCGGCACCGGGCACTGGCCGGGGTACCACAGCGAGCCGCTGATTTCCGGGGCGGTGACGCCGTATTGCAGCCGCGCATTCCTGGAGCAACACGGGCCGATCGACACACCTGAGGCGCTGAGTGAATTACCGCTGTTGCACGACGAAGAGCGCGGCACCTGGAGCCAATGGTTCCAGGCCGCCGACGTGCATCACGGGACCGCGTTGAATGGTTTGCTGCTGGAGGATGGTCAGTTGGCGCTGACGGCCACGCTGACCGGATTGGGCTGCTCACTGCTGCGCGCGCCACTGGTGGCGCCGCATGTGGCAAATGGGGAGTTGGTGAAGCTGTTTGATCTACAGGTCGATGATGGCCGCCAGTACTACCTGTGCCGGCGGGCCAACAGCGAGTTGTCGAGCGAGGGGAATCACTTGTACGACTGGATCAAGAACAACCTTGCGGGAACCTGAAAACACCGCAGATCCAATGTGGGAGCGGGCTTGCTCGCGAATGCGGTGGTTCAGCCAGCACATGTATCGACTGACCCACCGCATTCGCGAGCAAGCCCGCTCCCACATTTTTGTGTGCGTTTCAATTCAGAATGGAGTCAGCTGCCGTTCCCGCCGTGCGCCTCTTCAAAGAAGTAATCCTTCCAGCTCCCCGCCTTGTTCTTCAACACCCCCAACTCCTGCAATTTCTCGGCATAGATATAGGTACGCTGCGGCACGATGGTGAAGTCGATTTCCGGGTCCTGGACAATCTTCTCCACCAGCGCCAGCGGTAGCTTCGACTGCTCTACACGAATGTAAGCCTGGGCCGCTGCCGGCTTGTCGGCCTTGATGATTTTCTCGGCCTCGGCCAACGCGTCATAGAACGCCTTGTAGGTCTTGGGGTTCTCGTCGTGGAATTTCTCGGTGGTGTACAGCACGTTGAACGTCGCCGGGCCGCCGAGAATGTCGTAGGAACTCAGCACTTTGTGCACCTTGGGATTCAACAACTCCTGGTACTGGAACGGCGGGCTGGAAAAATGCGCGTTGATCTCCGAACCGCCAGCAATCAGCGCCGCAGTGGCGTCCGGATGCGCCAGGCTGATGGAGATATCGTCGAACTTCTTGTAGTTGTCGTTCCCGAACTGCTTGGCGGTTTCAATCTGCAAGGTACGCGACTGAAAACCCACACCGGCGGCCGGTACGGCGATGCGGTCTTTTTCGCTGAAGTCCTTGAGGGTCTTCACATCCGGGTTATTGGTCAGCAGGTAGTTGGGCATCGAGCCCAGCGAGGCGATGGCCTTGACGTTCTGCTTGCCCTTGGTGCGGTCCCACAGCGTGAGCATGGGCGGCACACCCGCCGACACCACGTCCAGCGCGCCGGCCAGCAGCGACTCGTTCATCGCGGTGGCGCCGGAGATACTGTTCCACTCCACCTTGATGTCCAGGCCCTGCTCCTTGCCGTGTTTCTCGATCAGGCTCTGGTCACGAACCACGTCGAGGATCAAGTAGCCGATGCCGAATTGCTGGGCGATGCTGATCTTGCCTTCGGCGTGTGCACCAAGGCTGAGGAGCGCACTGGCTGCTGCCAGGAGCGTCAGGGTGGGTCGTTTTATTATCATGAGAACGCTGCCGCGAGGTTGAGAAGGGTTGCGAGCGTAGCGGCCCACGTACAGTGCGAAAAAGAATATCGCGATCTATGGATATACGAAAAACACTGCCCGCCGGCGCTGCTATATTGCGCGCCTGTGCCTGATGTCATCCCCGGAGCCACTCTGCATGCTGCGCACCAACCTCAACGAGATGCTGATCTTCATGGCGGTGGTCGATGGCGCCAGCTTCGTCGCCGGTGGCCAGGCGATGGGCCTGACGCGCTCGGCGGCCGGCAAGGCGGTGGCGCGCCTGGAGGACAGCCTTGGTGTGCGCCTGTTGAACCGCACCACCCGCACCTTGAGCCTCACCGACGAAGGCCGCGCGCTGTATGACCAGGGGCTGGAGATCCTCGCCGCAGTGGACAACGCCCAAAGCCGCATCGGCCAGCCCACCGGGGTACCGCGCGGTTTATTGCGGCTTACGCTGCCCGATGCGTTCGGGCGCAAGGTGTTGCTGCCGTTGTTGAAGAAATACCTGCGCGCCTGGCCCGAGGTGCAGGTGGAAGTCAGCTTCAGCGACCGCACCGCCGATATCGTCGAGGACGGCTTCGACCTGGCCATCCGCATCGGCAGCGCCAACACCGACCGCCAGTTGGTGTCCCGGGTGGTCGCTCGTTATCAGGCGCTGCTGTGCGCCGCACCGGACTATCTCGCCGAGCGCGGCATACCCCGCGACATGGACGCCCTCGCCCACCACGACTGCCTGTATTTCAGCAGCCGCACGCGCAAGCAAAGCTGGCGCTTTCGCGAAGCGGACGGCACCTGGGTCAAGGCGTACGGGCGCAGCCGCCTGAGCCTGGACAGCGGCGAAGCACTGCGCGACGCTGCCGTGTCCGGGCTGGGCATCGCCTTGCTGCCGGACTTCGTAGTGGCCGAGGACCTGGCCGCCGGACGCCTGGCACAGGTGCTGCCCGACCTGGACGCCGGGGACGTGGAGATCCTGGCGATGTACCCGAGCAAACGCTTCCTGGAGCCTAGGGTACGGCGCTTTATCGACCTGATGGTGGATGAGCTGGCGGACTGATCAGTCGGCGTGGGCAATCACCTTGATCTCGACGATCTGTGCATCGGACGCCAGGTAATTCACGCCGACCAGAGTCGCGGCCGGGCGATGCTCACCGATGTATTCTTTCCACACATTGACCACCGCTTCAAAATCGCGCTTGGCATGCACCAGGAAGAAATCCACCGCGGCAATGTTCGAGCGGCCAACGCCGAAGCCGGCCAGCACATGGTCGAGGTTCTCCAGTGTCTGGCGGGTCTGGGCGGCGGCATCACCGTCAACGAACTCACCTTCCAGGGTGTGAGAAAACTGCCCGGCAATATAGATCGTGCCATTGACGCGGTAGCCCTGGCTGACGCTGTTGCCCTCTTCCCATGAAACGCCGTGGTTGTAGATCGTGGATTTGCTGCTCATGTCGGTTTCCTTGGGCGATGATTTAAGGAAACTGTAACAAGGGCATTGGCGAATGGACGTCCCCACTGAGGCGACCAAAAACTACCCGCCCACGCCCTTCGGCTGGTATCGTGCCGCCCTTGAAAAAACCGCTGCGAGGAAATGGACCTTGAACACTGACGAAAAAATGACCGGGGACCTGTTCGAGGTGGATAAGCGCCTGTCACTCAAGCCCGTGGTGGACTTCAACAACTACCTGCGCAGTGCCTTCGGCGATGGCCCCTGCACCTGCATCCGCTGCGTCGCCAGCGAAGGCAACGAGGCCGGTTACGAGTTTCAGCACACCTTCGATTTCGACGGCAAAAAAACCCACCGCCGCTTCGCCTCCACCGCCGGCAGCGACGTGCTGCTGATACTGAAGAAAGCCTGGTTGTCTTACACCAAGGCCGAGCTGCCGTTGAGCGGCGCGCTGGCGCTGGACACGGTGAAGGAATTTGTCGAGCCGCAGCTGCACAAGCGCGTGGCGCCGCTGTTCCTGGCCAGTGGGTTGGTCAAGGATGTGGAAGGTGAGTTGCGGATGCAGCCGCAGGCCGCGGGCTGATCATCGACGGCTACCGCTAGATGTGCTGCCAGTTCTTGTAGACAAATTCCAGGCTGTAGCCGTCGGGGTCCAGCACGTTGGCCGCGTAGTAGTTCGGGTCATAGTGCAATCGTGCCCCAGGGGCTCCATTGTCGACGGCGCCCGCGTTCATCGCCGCCAGGTAAGCCGCATCGACCTCGACCCGGCTGCCGGCGACGAACCCCACATGCACCGCCCTCCCCTCGACCGCGCCCTCGCGCAACCAGAAGAAGATCCGCCCGTTCGCGCCGAACCCCTTGAGGTCCGGGTGGCCCGGCGGACCGTCCTTGCCGTCGTAGTCGTGGCGCGTGGTGATGCCCAGCGGCGCAAGTGCAGCACGGTAGAAATCAATCGAGCGTTGTATGTCGCTGACCGACAAAAACAGATGATCCAGCATAGTTCAGCCTCGCTTTTCAGATGAGGTAACCGCCCGCGACCTCGATCGTCTGGGCATTGATCCAGCGGCCTTCGTCAGACAGCAACATGGCGATCACACGCGCCACGTCCTCTGGCTCCCCAACCCGACCAAGGGCGGTTTGTGCAGCCAGCAGCGCTTCGAACTCATCATTGAGCCCGCCGCCCAGTTCGGTACGGATGGCTCCCGGAGAGACGGCATTTGCACGGATATGCCGCTCGCCAAACTCCTTGGCCATGTAACGGGTGAGTACATCCAGCGCGCCCTTGAAGGCTGCGTAAGGTGCTACGCCAGCGGTGGCGACGCGAGTTGTCGCGCTGGTGAGGTTGACGATGCAGGCGTGGGCTTGCAGCAGCGGCAACAGGGTTTGAGTCAGGAAAAACGGCCCTTTGAGGTGCACATTCAGCAGGCCGTCGAACTGGGCCTCGGTGACCGATTCCAGGGGATTGAACAGTCCATAACCGGCGTTATTCACCAGCCCACTCAAGCCACTTACGCCCCAGGTCGCCGACAACGCCCGTTTTACCGCCTCGGCAAAACCCTCGAAGGCGCCGACGTCAGCCACATCCAATGGCAGCGCGACCGCCTTGCCGCCTGCAACCTCAATCTTCTGCACTACGGCGTGTGCGGCCTCTGGATGGCTGTTGTAAGTCAGGATCACGCCCATGCCTTGCCGGGCACACAACTCTGCAGTGCTGGCACCAATGCCACGGCTGCCGCCGGTGATAAGGATAACGCCCATGTGTGGCTCCACTGCTTGCTCAAATGAGTCACAACAGTAGGCTTGCGCGCCTGCGCCGACGCAGCCGTTCCTGCTCGAAACCTGCCTGTTTCTGCTTTTTGCTTGCACAGGGCACACCTGGGCGCTCAGCATGCCCGGCATGAACACACAACTGATCGAACTGCGTACCCTGGCCGCCAAGGCTGAAAACCGTCGCACTGAAACCGGCATCCCGCGAGTGGCCATGGTCCAGGGCGCGATTCCCGAGCACATGCTGGCCGCGGTGTACGACCCGATGATCAACCTGATCCTGCAGGGCAGCAAATCCATGACGGTGGGTGATCGCAGGCTGCGATACGACCCGGCGACCTATTTCGTGATGTCCATCGAACTGCCCGCCGTGGGCACCGTGCACCCGGCGGTGACCGGCGAACCCTACCTGGCGGTCAGCCTGACCCTCGACCCGACGGTACTCGCGACGCTACTGAGCGACTTGCCCAAACCTGCCGGGCGCTACGACCACGATGCGGGTTTTTCCGTGGCCGCCGTCACCCCCGAACTGATGGACGCCTGGCTGCGCATGCTGCGGCTGATGGGCAACCCTGAGGCGATCACAGCCCTCGCACCGGTATACGAGCGCGAGATCCTCTACCGCGTATTGCAAGGCCCCCACGGCTGGATGCTGCGTGAAATCGCCGCGCCGGACACCGCCATGGCCCGGGTGAGCCAGGCCATCCAGTGGATCCGCCGAGACTTCGCCGAACCGATCCGGGTCGAAGCCCTGGCACAGAAAGCCGCAATGAGCGTGTCGGCCTTTCACCGCCACTTCAAGGCCGTCACCAACCTGAGCCCGTTGCAGTACCAGAAGCGCGTGCGCCTGCTACAGGCGCGCACGCTGATGGTGGGCGGCGCCAGGAACGTCACCAGCGCCGCCTTCGAAGTCGGCTATGAAAGCGCCACTCAGTTCAGCCGCGATTACGCCCGGGTGTTCGGCCTGCCGCCGGCTCGCGATGCCGCGCGAATCCTCGGAGAAAACCGGAGCCCGAAGGCACGCTGACCACAACGTGCTAGCCTGCCATCGCACGCCCCCACGACAAGGAGTTGCCGATGGCCGAGCCAAGCAAAAAGATGAGCCTGATGGGCCTGACCACCCTGGTGGCGATCAACATGATGGGCTCGGGCATCATCATGCTGCCCGCCAGCATGGCGCAATTGGGTGCGATTTCGCTGCTGTCGTGGCTGATCACCGCCGTGGGCTCGATGGCGATCGCGTACTGTTTTGCCCAGTGCGGCCTCTTCTGCACCCGCACCGGCGGCATGTCGGCCTACACCGAAGAGGCCCACGGCAAGTCCGGGTTCTTCCTCTGTTCGTTCCTGTATTTCCTGTCGCTGATCATCGCCAATGTGGCGATTGCGATTTCGGCGGTGGGCTACCTGTCGTCCTTCATCCCGTGGCTGGGCAGCGGCCCCATCCCCTTGTTCATCGGCACCCTCGGGCTGATCTGGCTGACCACCGTGGCCAACTTCGGCGGGCCGCGCCTGACCGGGCGGATCGGCGTGATCACCGTATGGGGCGTGATCATTCCCGTGGCGGGCTTGAGCGTGATCGGCTGGTTCTATTTCAAGGCCGAGGTGTTCAGCAATGCCTGGAACCCCAACCAACTGCAACTGTGGGATGCGATTGGCGCGAGTATCCCGCTGACCCTCTGGGCGTTCCTCGGCATGGAGTCCGCGGCCCAGGGCTATGACGCGGTGGAAGACCCCAAGCGCACCGTGCCGCTGGCCTGCCTGCTGGGCACCCTCGGCGCGGCGCTGGTGTATGTGCTGTCCACCAGCGTGATCCAGGGCATCGTGCCTAACGCCGAACTGGCCGAGTCTTCCGCGCCGTTTGCCCTGGTGTATGCGCAGATCTTCACGCCGCTGGTGGGCGATATCATCATGGCCCTGGCGGTAGTGGCGTGTATTGGTTCGCTGTTGGGCTGGCAATTCACCCTGGCGCAAACGGCCAAGATGTCGGCGGACCAGCGTCTGTTTCCGCGCTTCTTCAGCCGGGTCAGCCGCGCCCACGCGCCGGTGTTGGGGCTGATTGCCTGCGCGGCGTTGCAGAGCCTGATTGCCTTGTCGACCATCTCGCCCACCGCCAGCGCCCAGTTCGGCAAGCTGGTGAACCTGGCGGTGGTGACTAATTTGATTCCTTACGTCACTGCGCTGACTGGGCTGCTGGTGATGATGCACAAGGCGCGGGTGGCGGCGGTGGTGTATGCGCGCAATACCACGGTGTTGCTGATTGCCGTGGGGTATTCGCTGTATGCGATTTACGCGTGTGGTGAGGAGGCGGTGTTTGGTGCGACGCTGGTATTGGCGTTTGGGTATCTGTTGTATGGGTTTTTGGCGCGGCGGTTTATTACGGCCGGTGGTGGGTGAATATCCGTTATTTTGGTGATGGCTGAGATTGGTTCCGCTCTTACAGCGGCTCACTTTTGAACAGCGCAAAAGTAAGCAAAACGCTCTTGCCCCACCACTCGGCTCCT